>QIDL01000133.1 GCA_003228415.1 Gammaproteobacteria bacterium
TGGGCTGGAAATCCCGCCCCGCCGCGACCACGCAGCCCGGAAGCCTCGATCTCGGCCAGCAGTCTATCCGGCGCCACATCGACTTCCGCGAACCCGCCCGCTGCGCGATAGGCATCGAGGTCCAACGGATCGCGGCGACCACAGCAAGCGAATATCAATCGTTGCTGACCCTCCAGGCAATCGTCCAGCGAGCCTATATTGAGAGCCTGGGTCACATCTGCATGCTCCAGCGAAACATTCGCATACAGGGTGCGTGTGCCACCGCGCTCAACCTGCACGCAAGGCTCCGCCCAGGTCATCCCGAGAGAGCCGGTGCGGATGACACGCTGCCCTTCCTCTGTGAACCTGGCGGCGATCCGATCCGCACCGGCGGCAATCGCCACCGAGTCCGCGGAGATGAGCAGCGTCTCGGCGGATTCGGTCACGATCGCTCCAAAGCCGCGATGAGCGACTCATCCAGCGTGTCAGATCGCACGATGAGACGGTCGTCTATGCGCATGGCGGGGCCGTTGGCACAAAGACCCAGACAATACACCGGCTCAATGGCGACCCGGCCATCGCCGGTCGAATTGCCGAGTTCAATACCGAAACGGGCCGTGAGTCTCCGTGTCAGCTCGCGCGCACCGACCGCCTGACAGGCTTCGGCCTGGCAGATCTGAATGGTGTGCCGCGCAGGTGGCGTAACGCGTAGATCGGAATAAAAGCTGACAATGCCACGTACTTCTGCGCGACTCAGATTGAAAACCTCGGCAACGGCCTCCAGTGCCTCAGTGTCTATGAAGCCACACTGGGCGACGATGGCTCGCAAAGCCGAGAGCAGGCCGCCTATCCTGTCCACGAAGGGCGTCACCAGGTTCAGCAAATCCAGAGCATTCTCGGAAGAGGAGTCGGACATGAAGTCGGCCGCACAATTTTCCTGAATCTACAGACCTTGGCCAGCAGTGTCGACAAGCCCGCCGTGGTCTTGCAGTCGAGACAGCGCGACGGTCCGTTCCCGGACGCCCGGGGAATGCCTCTTTGCTTTTTTCACACTCCGATCCACTCGAGACACGGAGTCTCCGAAAATACCGGGGCGGTTCAGTATCCAACGCCTGACCTGGCGCTCACCCAGGCCGGTCGAAACCAGCCTGTTGGGTGCCGTTGATCAGCACTCTGCGACATCGACATCGAGGATTGTCCGGGCTTGTGGTGACAACCTTGCAATAGTTTCCCTGGAAAGGTGCGCTGTCTGATCGAGTTGCTGGGGATGTTCGCGCTGACAGAAATAGCAATGCATTGCCCTGCGTGGCCGGTCTGTGTGATTGAGACCGCCGCCGTGCCAGACGTGCGAGTTGAAGATGACGACCGTGCCGGCTTTTGCTTCAAGCTGAATCTGTTCTGGGTGATCTGCCGAAGGATCATCCAATACTTCGATGGGTCGTTTGCCACTCAAGTGGCTTCCGGGAATGATGCGCGTGGCGCCGTTGTCTGCAGAAAAATCGTCCAGCAACCAGATGGAATTGCAGACTCTGTACTCTCCCGGATTGATGGGCTCGCTCCAGTCGGTGTGCAGAGCCTGATGGCCCTGGCCTGGTAGCGCAGCGCGGCTGTTGAGAGAAGACAATTTGAAATCGGAACCCAATACATGACAGATCGCTGCCAGCACCAGCGGATGGGTTACACATTTTTCGAACATCGGGTCTTTGTCGATCAGGTTGCTCAGCCGCACAGCCCCTGCTTCCTGGTGCACTTCCTTCCCGGCGTCCTCGCCTTCGAGCTCCGCGAGTTCATCGAGACGTTGATTGAAGCTGGCTACCTCCTCGGCGGAGAGTAGATCGATCAGCGGCAGATAACCCTGTTCTTCGAGGAACGTTTTTTCAGCATCGCTGAGCGTATTGTTGCTGACTCCGAGCGAGCTTAACGTGGTGTCCAGCGTCACAGTCCTAATCCTCCCCGCGCCTGCACCTAAGTTTTATTAGAGCACGATTCCATCATAGCCTTTTGCGGTAAGGGGCATGCCAAAGAGTAACCGAACGCTTCACACGAACTGGTGCGGATGAGATACACTGCGAATTCACCGTGGAGGACGATGAGATCTATTGCCAGGCATGGCGCGGAGGGTTCATGTTCAGATCCAGCAACGGACAGATTTACGAGCATGCCTGCCACGAAGCCAAATACGACAACTCAGGATCTGGTGCCTTGATAAAAATACTACCCGTTCAGCCTCTGATCATGTCCTTGGTCCTGTTGTCCATGAGTGCTTCTGCTGCAGACGTTCTGGAAGTGGGCGATACGTTTCCCGAGTTCACAGCAAATGACCAGCACGAAAGAGAGTATCGATTCGAACCGGGTACAAAGGCGATCCTCATCGCCTTTGACATGGCGACCGGAAAAAAGGCCAACGCTATTCTGGCAAATCGGGAGGCAGGATTTCTAGACCACAATTCGGCTGTCTACATTGCCAACGTTTACGGAATGCCTGCCATCGGGAGGTTTTTTGCCATTCCCAAAATGAAGAAATACCCTCATCGCATCGTCCTCGCTGACGAAATAAATCTACTGAGCCCATTCCCGCGGGAAGAAAACCGTATCACGGTGATCCGTCTGAACGACAGCGCCGTGGTGCAATCCATTGCTTTCTGGGATCCCCGGGAAGAGCCACTGCAGAACTACATCAGCGCTGAGCGTTGAACTGAGCGATCTGCCGGCGTCTTGTCACAACTCTGCCACGATCTTTTCATTCACGACGAGATCAAAGTCCTGGTGGGTGGTCATTCGGACTGGCACGAAAATGACCACCATCCATGCAGTGATGCGGGTACGAATCAACTTTCCGGATCCACGCGACCCATGCGGCCAGTGCTGCACGTTTGTATTCAACAAGCCAGGCGCCACCATTGCCCGGCGCGATCTCAGAGAGCTCGGCGAGCAACGCCACTTCACCTCTTGCCAGCTCTTTGCTGGCAATGGCTGCGAGGCTCTTCCGATCTATATCGTGAACCACAACGTCTGCCTTGGTCAGGGCAGCTCTGAACGATTCGCGGACCGCAATCCCTTCTTCGATATGAATCTGAGTGTGAGCGCCAATCGCCTTGTCGAAGGTTGCCGCTGGCCGTCCTCGACTGACAAGGATACCAGCACAGGCAAGCTCGAGTCCCTGCCCCGCCAGGGCTCCGGCTATGGCGCCGAGCGCTTTAACGGTCGTTTTCCTCTGCTTGCGCAATCCCGTGCGTAACGCAGCCTCGGGGTTCGCAGGCTGCGGCACTCGCTGCAGGCCATCAAATCCGCCTGCCACATGATAAGGCTCCCGCGTCAGCCAATCATTTCGTCACCTTTCGTCACTTCGCCCCAGGAGGGCCCTCATGCAGCCATGCCAGTATCCGGCTCTCGATTCAAAC
>QIDL01000131.1 GCA_003228415.1 Gammaproteobacteria bacterium
TTGCGAACCCGCAGATGAGTACTGCCAAGTGCCGTAATCTGCGGGGCGTGGGTCACACAGATCACTTGTGTGTGCCGTGCCAGGTCGCGGAGCAGTCGACCCACCACGTCAGCCGTGGTGCCACCTACGCCCATATCGGCCTCGTCGAGAACAAGGCTGGGTAGTTGACAGCGCTGGGCGGCGACAATTTGAATCGACAGGCTGATCCGGGCCCGTTCGCCACCAGAGGCGATTTTGGCCAGAGCGGCGGCCGGGTACTTGGGATTGGTGATGCATCGGTATTCCACTGCCTCGAAGCCGTGTTCGGACTCTCTCGGGTGAAATTCGATTGCCAGCGCACCGCCGGCTATGCCGAGCGTACGCATGTGTCCGGTGACCGCCAGACAGAACGCTTCGGCCGCCACGCGGCGCTTTGCGCTGATGTTTCCTGCTAGGTTTCGATAGTCGGCTTCGAAGCGTTCGGCTTCGACAGCGAGATCTGCCAGGCTGGAGCGGTCCGTGGTGATGGTTTCGAGCTGGGTGCGCAGGTCTGCGATCAACGCCGGAAGGGCCTCAGGGTCCACTCTGTGCTTGCGGGCCAGTTCGTGAAGTTCAGAGAGTCGTGTTTCTAAACTGTCCAGGGTCTGTGGGTCGAACGACAGGCTTTCTTCGAAGTTTCGCAGGTCCCGGGCGGCATCGTCACAGAGATCGGAGATGGTCAGCAGTGTTTCCCGTGCCGCACGAAGGGCTGGATGATCGTCGTCGAGGTGACGCAGGATGGTCTGAGCGTGGCCGAAAAATTCTGCCTTCGAGAGGTTTTCGAGCGCCTCCTGGACGGCGTCTTTCAGGGTTTGCGACTGGCTCAGGCGTTTGTGTGTCTGCTCCACGTCCTCGAACTCACCCTCGCGAGGCGCGGCGTGATCGAACTCTTCGAGCTGATAGGTCAGCAGCGAGACCCGGTCTTCCTGACTCTTCACCGATTCCCGGCGGCGGGCGAGCTCGCTGGCGGCCCGTTTCCATGCTGCGAACGCATCGCGACAGGCTGCCAGCTCGGCCGTTTCAACACCGTAGGCGTCCAGCAGGGTGCGCTGCACCGTCGGGTCGGCAAGGCGCTGATTGTCGTCCTGACCGTGAATATCGATGAGCCCGGTCGTGAGCTTGCGTAGCACGTTCAATGTGACAGGGGTGCCATTTAAGAATGCGCGTGACCGGCCGTCGACGTTTACCACCCGCCGCACCAGCGCCCGACCGGCTTGATCCGGGTCATCCAGATCCAGTTCCATGAGGTAGGCGGCTGCATCCGGGATCCCGGAAAGATCAAACTCGGCGCTCACATCGGCTCGATCGGTTCCGGGACGGATGATGTCAACAGCCGCGCGCTCACCGAGGACCAGGCCCAGAGCCCCGAGCAGAATGGACTTACCGGCGCCTGATTCGCCGGTGATCACGGTCAGTCCGCCATCGAACTGAATCTCCAGAGTGTCGACAAGGGCGAAGTTGTTGATTGTCAGAGTTTTCAGCATTGCGTGACGAGTGAGAGCGTTTAGCCCGAAAAATTTCCCTTGGATAGTAAAGGATGCCAATCTTGAAGTCGTAGTAGAACGGCTGCACCGGTTGAAAGACAGACCGGGAGGCAACCAAAGAGAGATATCTGTGGAAGACAACGTTGATCCGCGCGCGCAGGCGCTCTTCAAGATGCTGGTGGAGGAATACCTCTCCCAGGGCACGCCCGTGGCGTCCAGGCGCCTCGCGGCACTTCCAGCGGTGGGATTCAGTTCCGCCACCGTCCGCAACATAATGTCCGATCTCGAGGCTCGCGGCTTGGTGCAATCGCCCCACACATCTGCAGGCAAAGTGCCCACCAACAGAGGCCTGCGGTTCTTCGTCGATACTCTGCTATCGCTGGATCCGTTGGAAACCGGACAGTTGGAGCAACTCGAACATGAGCTCAATCCCGACCTGTCTCCGGAACAGCTGGTGAGTTCGGCTTCGAGCCTGTTGTCTCACCTTACTCAGATGACCTGCGTGATCAGCCTGCCGCACCGCGATCACATCGCGCTGCGGCAGATCGAATTTCTGCCGTTGTCCGGTGACCGGGTGCTGGTGATTCTGGTGCTGAATGATCGAGAGGTGGAGAACCGGGTGATCCACACAGATCGTGAGTACAGTGAAATTGAGCTCAATCGAGCGGCCAATTTCATCAATCAGGAATTCGGTGGTCGCTCGCTGTTGAGTATTCGCAGTGCCGTGTTGTCCAGCATGCAGGCCGACAAGGACCGCATGGATGGGCTCATGCAAGCGGTGATCGACGTTGCGGCGCAGGTGTTCGTCGATCCCGAGGAAGGTTCCGAGGAGCGGCGGGTGGTGATTTCGGGAGAGAATCGACTGCTCGAGATGGGCGACACGGAGACCATCCGCACCCTGTTCGAAGCATTTTCCCATAAAGACAGCATTCTCCATCTGCTGGATCGGAGCCTGGATAGTCAGGGCATGCAGCTTTTTATTGGTGAGGAGTCGGGTTACGAGCTGTTCGACGATGTCTCTGTAATCACCGCTCCCTATGAAGTCCAGGGTCGGCTCACCGGGGTGCTCGGGGTGATTGGACCCACTCGGATGGCCTACAAGGAAGTCATCCCGGTGGTGGATGTGACGGCGCGCCTGCTCGGCGCGGCGATCAATCAGGCCTGATTGTCTCCACTCGCCGGCGCCTGCAGTTTTCTTCCTCAGACCTTGAAATACTCCGCTTTGTCCCCAATTCTGGCGGAGACATGAATACATTGCTGGGAGCACCGCGCTAGATGAACTCCGACGAGAAAGTTGACCAGCCTGTTGACGATAGCCTGGAACCGGAGGCAGAGGGCGAAATCGCCGCTATCGAGGCGGGAACCGAACAGGATTCTCCCGAGCCCGAGGATCTCGAGGGTCGGCTCGAGGCTGCCGAAGCTCAGATCGAAACGCTCAGAGATCAGGCGCTCAGAGGCCGGGCCGACGCGGAAAATGCCCGTCGTCGTGCGGCTCGTGACGTCGAGAACGCTCACAAGTTTGCGTTGGATAAATTTGCCGCCGATCTGCTGCCGGTGATCGACAGCCTGGAAAAAGCCGTGGAATCGGCCGCCGCCGAATCCGGATCGACCATCGGCGAGGGGGTGGAGTTGTCCCTGAAGCTGTTTGTCGACGTACTTGAAAAGTTCGGAGTCAACCGCATCGACCCGCTCGGAGAACCCTTCGACCCTAAGCTACATGAGGCGGTGGCAATGGTGGAAAACCCCGATGCAGAGCCGAATTCGGTGCTCGACGTGATGCAGATGGGCTACACCTTGAACGGGCGTCTGGTCAGGGCGGCCATGGTTGTGGTGAGCAAGGCTCCCGCAGCGAGCAGTGAAGAGGGTGCCGAC
>QIDL01000157.1 GCA_003228415.1 Gammaproteobacteria bacterium
GCCGAGGCGCAATGATCTCGACCCAGGTGTCCGCCAGCAATTCCTCAGCCAGGTCTGCCGCGACGCTGGTTAAGAACATCCGCACCCGGTTCGCAGGCGAGGGATCCTCTGAACAACTCCCGTTTGTTCAGAGGATCCCTAAACGCTGTCGTCCATGCGGGCCAGTAGATCATCCAGCTTCCTGAACTGCTCATCGCAGCGATACAGTCGGCGTTTTTCTTTCTGCACGATCGATTTGAACAGTTCCGTCTTGAATCGAGCCCGCATGCCTTCTTCGAACGCATCCGGCGCCACGTTCGCCAGCAGATCTACCAGACGGTCGGCTCCGTTGAGCCGACCCCAGAGATAATCGTGCTCCCGGTATTCCCGGTTGAAGAAACCGAGAAATCCCATCAGATTACGGCATTGCAAGCCGCCGAAAACGGAAGCCAGGCTATCGGCGTCCCTGGGACTGATCCGATCCACACGAATTCGCGTCAAGGGATCGGGCCCCAGCTCTCGGGAGCCTGGCGTGTAGAGCAGCACGTCGTAAGCGGGAAAACCCACATAATCCGCAAGAAAGGCCAGCCGCAACGCTTCGTTACCCAGTCCTTCCGAGAACTCAACGAAGGCATCATCCACCGCCTGATCGAACTCAGCCAGGTTCAACGACCCTGCCAGAGCGAGCAACAGCTCACGGGCGTCCTGATGCGCCAGAGGAATTTGCCGGGCCGCCTGATAGAGCTGCTCGATCAGCGTATCGCTGATCTGCCGCGCGCGCCTGAGTTCATACAATTGATCGAGAAAGCGGTAGACCACCCGCTTGAACTTATCCAGCGTATCACCCAGTTCCTCATCGAGGGTCGGTGTCTCGCTGTGCTGGTTGAGCCGCCGAATGACGAACTGCAGGCGCCTGATCCGGTAGGTGACATCAAACAGATCAAGAAAGTCATCCTCCAGGTTGCGGCGTTGAGTTTCATCTTCCACCGCCCACCAGCTCTCAATCGATTTCAGCATCAGTGATCGGGTTTCAGCCAGATGCGGCTGGTCCGCCAGCAGCGTCCACTCCTCCATGAGCGCTTCCGTGAGGCGCCAGACCCGACGTCTCACGTAAGCGACATAGGCTGCACCCATGTCTTCGGCCGCGGCGCCGGCCATCCCGGCACGCAGATAGGCGATCAGGCTGGCGGACAGCGTTTGCCTCGAATGCTGCTCCCTCAGTTGGGACACCAGCGTCGTGACCGTTTCCTGGTGCGCCTCCACCAACCGCCGGTTGATCTGCACCCGCTTGTCCTGATCCACGATCTCGGCGAGCTCATCGAGGATCGGCTGGTTGCGCGGGATGGTAGACATCGCGGCATTGATGGTGCCCAGGTAGCCGAGTGTCTGTTCGGGATCCTCCGGTTGGTCCACCAGGGGATCAGGCTCGATATAGAGAATGTAGCGGTCCACGTGGCGATCTGCCGGTCGCTGGCTGAGCGCCGTCATGGCCGCATCGAACGGTTTGTTGTTGACGATGCCGCCATCCACAAACAAACGCCTGGCAGGATCGAATACCTGGTTTGCCGGTACGTCATGTTCCACAAACAGGTTGTCCGCGAGAAATGCTTGTTCCCCAGGCCAGTCCTGGTTGCGTTCAGCCAGCACCTGGCGCATCTCTTCGTGGACAAACGGCGGGAAGGCGCCCGCAAAGGAGGAGCTCGCCCGGGCGGCCCAGACCAGTGCTGGCAGGTTGTCATCCCGGAAGTCGCTGTTGCCTGCGGCCGCGCCATGGCTGAGCTGACAGTATGCCGAGTGGGCCCGGTCGCTTGCCACCAACTCTTCATTCAACCTCAGGCTGGTGGGATAGCCCGCCAGATCCGTCAAGCTTGCGTAAACATCGAGGCGCAGCCCTGGTGGCAGCAGCGAGGAAGCTTCCCTGCGGCTGGCAATCATGGCGTCGAAGGCGTTGAAGAAATGGTCGCACAATCGTTTGCCCGAAAATGGCGGTTCAAACCAGGACGAACGGATGAAATTGGCAAGTTTTTCCCGGGTCTCAGCCTGGGCGCCAACTTCTTTCGGCAGCCAGTACGACAGTATTCTGAGCAATGGATACAGATACCACTTCTGGCTGCGCTTTCTAGGCTGCGCCAGATATTCTACGTCCGCATCGTTCAGCCACATCGGTGTCTGTGCCTCGAGCTGCCCGTCATCGACGATGGCTTTGCCGAGCATCACCCCGTTGATGGCGCCCGCCGAAGCTCCGGCAATCACATCGATGACGACCCGAAAGTGACAATCGGCATTGATTCGCCGAATCAGTTCGAAGTAGACGGCTTCGGTGTCTGCCTCCCGATGATCGGCGCTTTCCTGATAGCGAGCCTTGCGACTCCGTTCCCGCCCCATTTCGTGGAGTACTTTCGACGCACGAACGAGTTTCAGGAGCTCCTTGGTCACCCCGTGCATGTATATTGCGAGGGAAGCACCACCGTAGATGACGACAGCCAGGCGCAGTTCTTTTTTGACCACTGTGATGGACCGCCCTGGCTAACCGCCGTCTTCAGCGAGGAGGCTGAACGCCGGTTTCAATCCGGTAACCCCAGCACCCGCTTGGCAATGATGTTGCGCTGAATCTCGTTGCTGCCACTGTAGATCGAGGCCGCCCGGTAGAAGAGCCAGCGCCGGGTCGTTTCGAGCTCCGCCTCCGAGAACTGCGCATCATCGGCACCGAATCCCCTCACACCGCGCATCCCGGTCAACAGATCGTGGTAGGTCTGTTGCAGCTCGCTTCCGTAAACCTTGAAGATGGAAGTCACCGGACCCGGCGGGCCGCCATCCGATTCCTCCACCGCCCGACGCTGGGCCAGTCGAAACACATGGTTGTTCATCTCGTAGGCCAGCACCTGTTGCCGATAGCCCGCATCATCGATTCTGCCGGCGTCTTCGCCCAGGCAGCGCCGTGCTTCACTCACCAGCGAAGTGGATTCGGCATTGGCGCTCCCCGCGACCAGCGACTCCATGCCGGAGCGCTCGTGCTGCAGCAGCCGCTTGCCGACGGTCCAGCCTTTGTTGAGCTCTCCCACCAGATCGGCCTTTTTCGCGATCGCGTTGTCGAAGAAGGTCTCGTTGAATGGCGATTCGCCGCTGATGAGTTGGATGGGCTTCACCGTGACCCCTTCCTGCGCCATGGGCAGCAGCAGGAAGCTGATGCCTTCATGCTTGGGTGCGTCCGGATCCGTGCGTACCAGGATGAACATCCAGTCCGCGTTGTGCGCGCCCGATGTCCAGATTTTCTGACCATTGATCACATAGTGATCGCCGGCATCTTCTGCTCGCGTTCTCAAGCTGGCCAGGTCACTACCCGAACACGGCTCGCTATAGCCCTGACACCACTCCACTTCGGCGC
>QIDL01000514.1 GCA_003228415.1 Gammaproteobacteria bacterium
ACCCCCGGGCTCGTGAATGAGGGACGTATTGAAATCGCTCGATCAGATCTATAAAGGTTCGGTTGACCGTGACAAATCGCTGCTTGTCGATCTTGTCCAGCGTGTCATCCGCCAGATACAGGTACTCCGGCCCTGTTATAAACTGGTAGACCGGCAGCCCCTGCAAATGAAACCAGCGTGTCTGGGCGGGAATCATAATATCTTCACCGCCGAAGCGCGGAATCAAAGTGTAATCCAGGTTGTTCTTCCTGACCGCTTCAATCGCCAACTGTTTGAACTCTTTATCATCGGGTGCAAACAGGATAGCGGGTGACGGATGGCCCGCATCGACATACTGCCGGTTCTCCACCTTCATTTCGCGCGCGATATGCTCGATACCAAATACGGCCACCGTGCGGTCGATAACATCCGGATTGCGTTTGGCAAACTCCCGGCTTCCCATGGGGTAATTCCATGACCAGTGATTGCCCTCGAGATCAAAGACCAGGGTTCTCACCCGCAGATCCGGCACATAGGCACCGTAGAACTTGGCCAGCGCCAATACGCTGGCAATACCCGATGCATCTTCTACCGCACTGGAGAAGCAGCCGTCGTGGTGGGTGTTGATAATCAGGACATCGTCGGTGACTCCCGGCAGCGTGCCGACCACGTTGCCACTTCTGGCACGTTTATCCAAGCGCCCCAGTAAGGTCATTTTCCCAGCCAGGGAACCACCGGCATCGGCGATGCTCTGTTTCAGGGATTCACCGTCATACTTGCCGACCATCAGCGCGGGCATAAGATCCCTCACTGCCAGCCCCACATCCGGATAGAACTTGTTGGTGCCCGTTGCGAAATCCAGAATACCGATCAGTCCGAGGGCCCCTTCGGCATGGGCCTCGTAGAATGCAGCGGGCATATTCGTCGACAAATTTGGTACGGAAAGCGGCTTGGAATCTTTGAAAAATCCCACGGGGTCGTGCACATAATCTGAAATCGCGGCGAGTTGACCGGTATGTAGCTCCCCGGGTGTAACGTCGATTACCACTACCTTGCCCTCGAGTGATCCATCGCGGGGTATTTTGTTGCCCACGTAAACCAGGTCGGCGCCCATACCCTGATCCGGGGTGAAGGCAGAGTCCCTCCAGAAAAAGCACGGTACCTTGTTACCACCAGCCTCAAGACTCCACTGTTCGTAGACGTGTCGGGAAAACGTATAGGTCTGGTTCTCAACCACCGGAATCCCGAAGCTCTTCAGCTTATCCATAATATACTGCCGTACCTCTGCATCTCCTTGCGAACCGGAGCGTCGGTACTGCTTGTGGCGGTTGGTTATCTGCACCACATCGGCGGCCCAGCCATACATTTCATCGGCGGTAGGAAAGGGCGGCAGAGAGCGCCCCAGTGCCGCGGCTTTTTCCCCGAGCAGCAGGGACATCCCCAGCAACCCGGCACCCTGAACAAAAGACCTGCGGTTGATCGTGTTATTCATAATGGCCACTCAGTCAGTAAGGTTTACTTTGTGCAAAGGGGAGAGCGCGACTCGCCTTCAATTTTCAGTATAGTCTCGCGCTGCCCCGGGCTGGGTTGGGTTTTTGCCTCTCTTCTTGTTCGACAGGTATCGCGGGAACCACGTGTTCCCGCGATACCTGTCGGCGAGTAGACCTCGTGAAATCGGATAATCGTGTCCAGCAGAAGCTGAAAAGTAACCAGAGCTTGGCCATCTCATCACCACAGGGTATTTTCTACATATATCTACGAAATTGTAGAGAGCCATTTGCCATGTCCACAACTACACAAGTTTCCGCCTACATCTCGGAAGAAACAAAGGCCGACCTTGAAGCCTATGTGAAGCACCACGGTGTGAAGAAGGCCTACTTGATCGAAGAGGCGCTGCAGCACCACCTTCAGGCATTGCGGGAAATCCCAGAGGATCTGATTATTCCCTCCCGGTTGGTGCTGACAGAAAAGGCAATGGCAGAGATCGCCGAGCGCATCACTCAAGAAGATCAATCAACGGAAGCTCTGAAAGCATTGTTCCGTGAGTAAAGCGAAGCTCGACGTTCGCGTCAGAAGGCTGGAACGTCAGGACGATCGAACCAGATTTCGCAGCGGAAATATCGACCTCGATCGCTTTTTCCACCGCTACGCCGGCCAGAATCAGTTTCGACACCACATTGGAACGACCTATGTCTCCGTCCAGGAAGACTGGATTTTAAGCTTTGTCACCGTGTCCAGTCGGGAGATGGTTGCGGAGAGGGTGACGAAAAGCCTGCGTCGGCGCCTCCCCTCTTATCCACTACCCATCCTGCGGCTTGCCCGGCTGGCAGTGGACGAGCGCTACCAGGGGCATGGCATCGGCAGGCTGTTGCTACGCGTCGTGCTTGAACTTGCTCTGGACATGCGAGACCGCTTTGGTTGTATCGGTGTAGTCGTTGATGCCAAAGCGGATGCGATCACCTTCTATTCGTCCCTGGGCTTCAGACCGATCGACCTGATCAGTGGCGCCCTCGGCGATCGACCGGAGCCCGTCGCCATGTTCCTGGCCATCGGCCAGATCGCTGTTGCCGCCAAAGAAACAATGGACTGAAGAGTAATTCGTAAGCGGCAACAAACACTGTCGGCTTCAATTTTCTTCGCGTTGCGAAGAGAACGAGTTGGTAGCTACGGGTGGACTTGAACCACCGACCCCAGCATTATGAAGCTGAGTTACGCAAAGTCTACTCGGTTTGATCTAATCGAGCCGGCCACTCCGGCAAACTCTATAGATCCTGTCATAGGTAAAACCAACGGGACATGAAGTAGATTCCAACGTACCCAGATTTGGACCGTTACGCGGTCCATAGCTAGCCGGTGAGTCGTAGGAATCGACCGATTTGACACACTGCCCGGATGCCGAGTAGGGCCGCTTGAGGCAGATATTCTGAATCCCTCGGCAATCGTAGTCGGACCTGCACTGGGGGCGAGTGACCTTTACTGTAGAGCCTGACGATCTATCGTCACCACCCACGAAGTCGAATGAACTGGTGCTTCCCTCATACAGATATCCCTTATCTGCTGCCCAGATCGTCGCGCCGATTATAAGGACCGCACCTAGGCTGAAGTTCCCAAAGCTTTCGAGCAGTTTTGTGTATCAATTCAAGTGGTTAGCTTGAAAGTATGGTGTTGCGTTCTGTCTACATCTGAATGTTCTGTACCAGTTCAAGCGCTCGCTGTTGTTTCGGATTAGGGGTGGTGAGGATTTCAAAGGGTGGTGTATCAGCTTGTGGTGCGCGACAGGTATTGCGCACGATGGTCGACAACTCGTCCATCAGCGTGCTGAAGGAATGCGCCGGGGTACCGTCAGCGAGCTTAGCAGTGGTGACTTTGCGCAT
>QIDL01000341.1 GCA_003228415.1 Gammaproteobacteria bacterium
GAGGCTGCCGTAGTAGCCCGGGGGCGTCTGCCAGAGGACGACGAATGCCCCGGACCAGAATTCCCGGAGTGAGCGCTGGGTGGCCGACAGCTTCCGGTCCGCGATCTGCAATTCCACCCTGCCATCCTTCAAGCCCGTCAATGCGGCATAGAAAGGTGCGGGTTCGCCGTCCCAGAGCTCCAGGATCACCGGCAGGTCCCACTGTACTATCTCACTCCAGTCACCACGTCTGGAAAGGCATTGCAGGCCCGCCGACGGGGCGAAGTCGCAAGGAATCGGGGCGTTCGGCAGCGTCTCGAAGTCCACTCCCCAGCGCTCGAAGACGGCGCGGTAAGCCAGTCGGCGGTTGAGATACGCACTGCCGGGCGGACGTCGCACCACGTCGCTGTCTATCCCGCCACTGCTCGGTTCGGCTTCTACTGCCGCGCGAAGTTTCTGGTTGAGCGCATAGGTTTCCGGGGTAATGATTTCATCGTCGATTGGTTCGATGTTCGGCGTATCGGCAGAACTCCGGACTGTTGACGCGACAGCGCGTTCAGGGATTTCCGGCGGCGATTCAACCGCTTCGGCCATCTCCGCGGCAGGTTGTTCTTCGATCATGGCCGATGGCATCGAGCTATCCGAAATCGCCCCCACACGGATACCGAATGGGTATGGGTTGGTCCCTAAGAAAGCCCAGGCGGCGCCGGCGATCGTTACTGTGGCGGCGGTGGTCACTAACCACCTGCGGTGATTGGCCCGTTTGCCGAGCACCTCTCTGGCGGCCCGGGAGACAATCCGTGCGGTTATCTGCTGGTTTCCTTCCACGTAGGCACCAAGCAGGGAGCGATCGGCAATCACATTGATGACTCTGGGTATTCCCCTGGACAGGCTGTAGAGCCGACGCAGTGCGGCAGGAGAGAAGAGGTGTGGATTGCCACCGGCGCGGCTCAGTCGATGCATAACGTATGCGTAGGAATCGGGTCTATTCAAGCTGGTGAGGTGGTAGCGGGCGGTGATTCTCTGAGCGAGCTGACGCAGTTCCTGGCGGTCGAGCAGATCCGAGAGTTCTGGCTGGCCGATCAGAATGATGCGCAGCAGCTTCCGTTCGTCCGTCTCCAGATTGGTCAGCAGTCTGACCTGTTCGAGTACCGCCGGTGACAGGTTCTGTGCCTCATCGATGATCATCACGGTACTGCGCCCCGCAGTATGGGTTTGCAGCAGATGTCGGGTCAGAAGATCGATGTACTGCTTGACGGTCGATACTGCGGCGGAGTCGTAGGGCACGCCGAGCTCATCACACAGGGTTTCGAGTAGCTCCCGTACCGTCAGCCGCGGATTCAGAATAAACGCGACATCGATGTCCGGGGGTGTCTGCTTCAGGAGATTGCGCAGCAGCGTGGTCTTGCCGGTACCCACCTCTCCGGTGATCATGACGAAACCGCCGTGGGAGAATCCGTACATGAGATGCGCAAGCGCTTCGCTGTGCGCTGCGCTCAGGTAGAGAAAACTCGGGTCGGGAGCGATGGAAAACGGTAGCTGGTTGAGATTGAAGTGCTTTTCGTACATCAGTGGGTCGCTTGTGTGGTGGCACTCGAATCCAGGCGGGTATCCTTCGCTGCCCACAGTGATTCTATCCAGGTGGCCGTCTGCTTGCGCAGGACATCGTCGTCCCCGGCCGATCTCAGCGAATCGGGCAGGTCGAGACAATCAAACTGCATGCGCACCGACGGGCACTTTCCCTGCATCAGTTCCCAGAAGGTCGGCACGCCGCCGGGATAGCTGATGGTAACGTCGATCAACTTGTGAATTCGATCATCCAGAGCGATGAGAACCTGAGATAGACCGCCGCTCTTCGGGTTGAGAAGATGTTTGAATCGAGGTGTCTGGCCTCGGTGTTTCTCCGCAGTGAAACGGGTGCCTTCGAGAAAGTTCAGCACGCTGGTGGGGTGGCTCTTGAATTTTTCACAGGCGCTCAAGATGGCTTGCCGATCGATGGCCAGCAGCTCCGGATTTGCCTCGATCTGAACTCGGCTCATCCGACGCACATACGGAAAATCCAGAAACCACATGGCCTGGCCCAGCAACGGTACCCATAACAACTGGCGTTTGGTGAAGAACTTCAACGGTGGCACTCGTCCATAGAGATAGATCTGTAGAAACAGGATATCGGCCCAGCTCTGATGGTTGCTCACCACCATGTACCAGCGTTTGCGGGATAGCGCATCGGCATTCGACCAGTGCAGCTGCGCGTCTGTCAGTTTGAGAACACTGAAGATGGTCCGATTGGTCAGCGCCCAGCTATCGATGATCTTGTCCATCCATTGCGCCAGTCGCGCGTCCAGCGCGTCGAAGCCCAACAGGCGGATCAGCAATCGGAAGATCCCCATGAAAAATAACGGAATGCAGTTTATGGCAATGTTGCCGACCACGAGCACCGTCGAGAGAATTCCGATTAGCACACTCATGAGCGTCTACTTAACATAGCCACCATGGATGCACCAGTTTCCAGGCGCTGGATCGTACCGCTGCTGTTGCTGATGCTGGCTGGCTGCGAGAGCGTGGGTTACTACACCCACGTTGCCGGCGGTCAATTGAAGTTGCTGGCCAGCCGGGAGCGGGTGGATGCCGTTCTTGCAGATCTCGATGCCCGGGGTGAAAACGCGGTGCTGAGAGAGCGCCTGGGCGATAGTCAGCGCATGCTCCAGTTTGCCGAGCAGTCGCTGGATCTCGAGGTGGGCGATCGCTATCGAAGCTATGTGGCGCTTGATCGACCCAATGTGGTCTGGAATGTGTTTGCGGCACCCCCGCTGTCTCTGGAGCCGAGATCCTGGTGCTATCCATTCGTTGGCTGTGCACCTTATCGGGGTTACTTCGATAAGGAACGCGCGCAGGCGATGGGCGCTCGACTGGAGGAGCAGGGTCTGGAGACCTATCTGGGTGGCGTGTCGGCCTATTCGACGTTGGGATGGTTCGACGATCCGCTGTTGAGTTCTTTCATTTCGCTCAGTGAGCCTGCCTTTGCGGAGCTGATCTTTCATGAACTGGCTCACAGCCGTGTCTGGATAAAGGGTGATGTCACCTTCAATGAATCCTTTGCCTCCTTTGTGGGATTCGAGGGGATGAGACAGTGGCTTGGCGGCACAGGCAAAAAAGACCTGCTCGATGAGCATCTCTCCGGGCAACGAACCTGGCGCGCCGCCAAGGGTATGTTGATCACGACCCGGAACCGATTGGACTCGGTTTACTCGGGCTCCGGGAACGCTCGAGAGAAGCTGGATGCCAAAGCCGTGATCCTGGCCGATGCCCGAATGTGCCTCCAGCGCTATGCCCGATCCACTGGGGCGCCTGGATATCAGAGGCTGATGTCGTC
>QIDL01000072.1 GCA_003228415.1 Gammaproteobacteria bacterium
GTGCCGAAAGAAAACATGCTGCTCGGTGAAGGCCGCGGTTTCGAAATCTCTCAAGTCAGGTTGGGACCCGGCCGAATTCACCACTGCATGCGCTCCATCGGACAGGCGGAACGCGCCCTCGACATGATGATGAAGCGAGCGACTTCCCGGGAAGCCTTCGGCAAGCCGATCATTCAGCTCGGCAAAAACATCGAAGTGGTGTCCCGCGCCCGCATCGATATAGAAGCAATGCGGCTGATGGTGCTGAAAGCGGCTAAAGCCATGGATGTCATGGGTAACCAGGAAGCGCGCATCTGGGTGCACATGGTGAAAGCCATGGTGCCGGAGCGGGTCTGTCAGATCATCGATCAGGCGATCCAGATGCATGGAGCCACCGGTGTCTCCCAGTGGACGCCGCTTGCCGCCATGTACACGGGTCAGCGCACGCTGCGGCTGGCAGACGGCCCGGACGAGGTCCATCACCTGGTGGTGGGCCGCCACGAGATGCGCAAGTACATATAGGCAAGTACATATAGGCGAGTACACATAGAGAGGTAGTGGCGCCATGTCATCCACCGAGCAGACCCTTTACGAAGTTAAAAACGGCGGGGCGTGGATCGCCTTGAACCGACCGGAGAAAAGAAACGCATTATCCGGTCTGCTCATCTCCGAGGTCTTCGATCACGTTGCCGCCGCCAACGAGGACGATGCCGTGCGCTGCATTGTCATCACCGGCAATGGCCCGGGATTCTGTTCCGGCGCAGACCTGAAAGACGACCGTGGCCTCCCCGCCGGGCGTGAGCGCGCCGTCGCCTATCCGGAACTGCTCAGCGCCATCCAGGACAGTCCCAAACCGGTGATCGCCGCAATCAATGGGCCGGCCTTTGCCGGTGGTCTGGGACTGGTGGGCGCCTGCGATATTGCGGTCGCCGTCGATACCGCGCAATTCAGTTTCAGCGAAGTGCGCATCGGCGTCATCCCTGCGGTCATTTCGGTGGTCTGTCTACCAAAACTCGGCACCCATCACGGCATGAAACTCTTCATCACCGGGGAACGCTTCACCGGACAGCAGGCCGTCGACATGGGATTCGTCCACAGAGCCGTGGCGGCCGAGCAGCTCGAAAGTGCGGTACAGGAAGAGATCGATATGATTCGCAAAGGCGGCCCCATAGCCGTCATCGAGTGCAAGAAACTGGTTCGCCAGGTGCCATTGCTGTCTCGCGAGCAGGGGTTTGCCGAAACGGCACCCTGGAGCGCGCGAATGTTTGGATCCGAGGAAGCCCGGGAAGGGATGCTGGCGTTTCGGGAGAGGCGGGATGCTGCCTGGATTCAAGACGGCTAGCGCCTCCTGCTACACTGCGTCAGCTCACCTCCTCCAGCACGATCAGCAACTCGCCGTTGCCTACCTGCTCGCCTTCGCTGGCATGCACTTCGACCACCTTGCCGGTCACCGGCGCGGTGATCCGATGCTCCATCTTCATCGCTTCCAGTATCACCAGCAATTGACCTTGCTCGACACTTTCTCCCACGCTGACGTGGGTGGCGAGCACCTTGCCCGGCATCGGTGCGGTGAGACCGCCCTGGAACTCATCGGCGCCGGGTAACGGAAATCGAGGCAACTCGGTCACCGTGACATCGCCCTGATTGGTATGGACGTACCAGTCATCGCCCCGCTGATCGAGCCGGGCGCTGACACGTCTGCCATCGATATCCAGTTCCAATTCGCCGCCCCCGGCACCGCGCACGATGACGTCGAATGTCGATTCGCCAATCGAGACATCGAAACCGCCGCTGCGGTTGGCCGCGTAGGCCACTTCCAGCGCCTCGCCCGCAAACTCGAATCTGGAGAGTTGGGGAGGCATCCTGGAGTTGCGCCAGCCACTCGAAATAGTCCCCAGCACCTTGGCTTCGGCCCGCCGCCGAGCTTGTACCTCGATCACAACGCAGATCAGCACATGGTGTAACTCAACGTCCTCAACCTTGCGAGCCGCTGCCGGGGCCACCCGCTCGATAAAATCGGTGGTGGTGTCTCCTGCCAGAAACTCCGGGGTGCGTAAGGTGGCAACCAGGAAATCCCGATTGGTGGTCAGTCCTTGAATACGGGTCGTTTCCATCACCCGCGCCAGTCGTCCCGCCGCTTCACGTCGGGTCGGTGCGTGCACAATCACCTTGGCGAGCATGGGATCGAAAGCAACACCAACCTCGGTACCGGACTCGATGCCAGAGTCGAATCTGGCGGTTGCCGCTGTAGAAGGCTCCCAGAACTCGACGGTCCCCGGAGAAGGGAGAAAGTTCTTTTCCGGGTCTTCGGCATAGAGACGAACTTCGATGGCATGGCCGTTGATGCTGAGGTCCTCCTGGCCATAGCCGAGCACGTCTCCTTCGGCGATACGGAGCTGCTCGCGGACCAGATCCAGACCGGTAATTGCCTCGGTGACCGGGTGCTCAACCTGCAACCGGGTGTTGACCTCGAGAAACCAGAAATCATCGCCATCCAACAGAAACTCCACGGTCCCGGCTGACGAATAACCGAGGGTTTGACCGGCTGCGACCGCCGCCGCACCCATCCGGTCTCGCAACTCGTCACTGACCGCGGGTGACGGCGCCTCCTCAATGATTTTCTGATGGCGCCGTTGAATGGAGCACTCACGCTCGAAACAATGCAGCAGGTTGCCGTGCCGGTCGCCGAGAATCTGAATTTCCACGTGGCGACAGGCCGGCAACCAGCGTTCCATGAACAGCGTATCGTCACCAAACGCCGATCCAGCTTCTCGTCTGGCCCCTTCGACCGCTGCTTCGAGTTCGCTTTCACTGGAGACCACGCGCATGCCACGACCACCGCCACCGGCGGAAGCCTTTACCAGCAACGGATACCCTACCCGATCTGCCACCGCACTCAGGTCGGCGTCGGGTGCCAACTCCTCGGCCGGCAAGGTGGGTACATCCGCTTTCTCCATCAAAGCCTTGGCCGAAAGCTTGTCGCCCATGGCCGCTATTGCTTCTGGTGACGGACCCACCCAGGCCATACCTGCGTCGAGCACCGCCCTGGCAAATTCAGCATTCTCCGAGAGAAAGCCATAGCCGGGATGAACCGCATCCGCTCCGGTGCGCTGGCAGGCATCGAGGATCTTTTCGATTCTCAGGTAGGTCTCGGCCGAGGTCTGACCCTCGAGGGCGATGGCTGTATCGGCATCGCTGACGAAAGGCGCCGTCGCATCGGAGTCGGCATAGACCGCCACGGTGCTGATACCCATGTCCCTGGCACTCTTGATGATTCGCCGGGCAATTTCGCCTCGATTGGCAATCAGCAAGCGGCTGATCGGCTTGAAAATTACATCCGCCATGTGCCGAACTCCTTGGTGCCTT
>QIDL01000228.1 GCA_003228415.1 Gammaproteobacteria bacterium
GACAGAATGGTCCTGCTCGGTAAAGCCAATGCTGGATCGGCTGATTTCGTGTGCACCCGCATTGGTGGTCATCACCAGTATCACGTTTCTGAAATCGGCCTTGCGACCATTGTTATCGGTCAAGGTGCCGTGATCCATCACCTGCAGCAGCAGGTTGAAGACGTCCGGGTGGGCCTTTTCGATCTCGTCCAGCAGCACCACGCTGTGCGGGTGTCGGGTGACCGCTTCCGTTAACAGGCCACCTTGATCAAAACCCACATAGCCGGGCGGCGCACCGATCAATCTCGAAACGGTATGGCGCTCCATGTATTCCGACATATCGTAGCGCAGCAGCTCCACCCCCATGATGAGGGCCAGCTGTCGGCAGACTTCGGTCTTACCGACACCGGTGGGACCGGCAAACAGGAACGACCCGATCGGCTTCTCGCCGGACTTGAGACCGGCCCGCGACAGCTTGATCGCACTCGCCAGCATATCGATGGCATCGTTCTGACCGAATACCACCATCTTCAATTTCTGATCCAGATCCTTGAGCGACCGTTTATCCGACGTGCTGACCTGGTTTGATGGAATACGCGCGATCTTCGCCACCACCTGCTCGACGTCTGTCGCACCGATACTCTTCTTGCGCTTGCTTGGCGCCACCAGCTGCTGCGCGGCACCCGCCTCGTCGATCACGTCGATGGACTTGTCAGGCTGAAAACGGTCGGTAATGTAACGACCGGCCAGTTCCGCCGCCGCCCGCAGGGCCTTGTCGGTATAACGCAGGTGGTAGTGTTCTTCATAGCGGGATTTCAGACCCTTGAGAATCTGATAGGTATCGTTCACATCCGGTTCGGTGATATCGATTTTCTGGAAGCGCCGGGACAGCGCCCGGTCCTTGTCGAAGATGCCGCGATACTCGCTGTAGGTGGTTGAACCCATGCAGCGTATGTCCCCGGAAGTCAGCACCGGTTTCAGCAGGTTGGAGGCATCCATGACACCACCCGATGCCGCACCGGCGCCGATGATGGTATGCACCTCATCGATGAAGAGAATGGCTCCTTCAATTTTTTTCAGTTCGCCGAGGACCATCTTGAAGCGCTTCTCGAAATCGCCTCGGTACTTGGTGCCGGCCAGCAGCGCGCCGAGATCCAGCGCGTAGATGATACCGTCCGACACCACTTCAGGGACCTGGTTGTCGACGATACGCTTGGCCAGACCTTCGGCAATGGCGGTTTTACCGACGCCGGATTCACCCACCAGCAGCGGGTTGTTCTTGCGTCGTCTGCAGAGCACTTGAATGACCCGTTCCAGCTCTGCATCACGACCCACCAGAGGGTCGATACGGCCATTGCGAGCCTGGTCGTTCAGATTGGTTGCGAAGGCCTCCAGCGCACTTTGTTGCTGGCCTTCTCCGGTCTGATCTTCTTCGCCTTCAGCCCCGGTCCCTTCCGATTCACCTTCTCCACCGAATACTTTCGAGATGCCGTGGGCGATGTAATTCACCACATCGATTCGCGCAATGTTCTGCTGTTTGAGAAAGAACACCGCCTGGCTTTCCTGCTCGCTGAAGATCGCCACCAGCACGTTGCCACCGGTCACTTCCTTGCGGCCGGAAGACTGCACGTGGAACACGGCCCTCTGCAGCACACGCTGAAAACCGAGCGTCGGCTGGGTCTCCCGTTCACCATCACCCGCCGGAATCAGAGGAGTGGTGGCTTCTATGTGTTCCGTCAGGTCCTTGCGCAGGTGCTCGACATCGGCACCGACCTTTTCGAGCACATCCAGCGCCACCGAATTATCCAGCAGGCTCAACAGCAGGTGTTCGACCGTCATGAATTCATGACGTTTGGTCTTCGCAGTGCGAAAAGCCTCGTTCAGCGTGACTTCGAGATCTTTGCTTAACATCTAAAGTAGGTATCTTCCTGTTCAGCGAAATTTGTGTCTATAAAACGGTCGCTATTCTGGTTTTGTTCCGTTCCAGCCGATTTGGTTCCTTATTCTCTATTCTGATTCCGCCGTCTCGACCGTCGATACCAGCGGATGTTGATTTTCCTGTGCGTACACATTCACCTGCTCCGACTTGGTCTCGGCGATGTCGCGTGGGAAAACACCCACCACCGCGGCACCCTTGGTATGCACCGTCAGCATGATCTGAGTGGCCTTCTCCCGGCCCATGCCGAAAAACACCTCCAGTATGTGGACCACGAATTCCATCGGCGTGTAGTCGTCATTGAGCAACAGCACCTTGTACAGCTGCGGTCTCTTGAGCTTCGGCTTCGCCTCGGCTGTCGCGAGCCCGCCCTCTCGATCCTGATCGGCGTCATCGTCGGCCAGGCGCATGGGTGGTTGACCCGCCTGGTGGATACTGCTCATCATTGCCCAATCATACAAAGAGTCGCACCTGAGGCAAGTCTACGTCCTGAGGACATAGATTTAACGTGGGGTCCAGCACAAATAATACAACTCCTTCACGTGCTGTACAGCAACCGCCATGCACGAAATCTGCACTTCATGGCACCAGGACACCTTCGAATTTACGCATTTCTGAGCCCGGTAGTGGAAATTAGCCGTTCTTTCGGCCCGAATTCAACCTTGACTCGGTGTCGAAATGATAAGAAAGTCGGGAGCCAAGGGGGCAGTACCGGAACATTTTCAATGGTGCCATGTTGACGCCATTGGCTGATTTCGTTCATAGCGACCGTGTATTGGGACAATTCGGGAGCCTGCGTAACTCGCAGGAGGGCTTCGGTTACATCGCTCGAGCGCTTTCAGAGCACCCGCGACCCACACGCACAGTCGCCATCGATACTGCAGAGCCTGGCTAGTTCGTACTGCTTCAGGAGGGCGGTTTGCCATGGCAATAGGAAAGGTAAAATGGTTCAACAACGCCAAAGGGTATGGCTTCATCCTGCCGGATGAAGGTGGCGACGATCTGTTCGCCCACTACTCTTCCATCCAGATGGATGGATACAAAACTCTGAAGGCCGGACAGGAAGTTCAGTTCGAAATCATCGAAGGTCCGAAAGGCCTGCAGGCGACGGATATTCAGGCCGCCGAAGGGGCGGACCAAGAGTCCGCCGAAGGGGCGAAGGAATTCGCCGAAGGGGCGGAAGCGTCCGCCGCCGAGTCCATCGATGGCGCACCGGAAACTTCACAGGTGCTATCGGTGACCGTCGAGGATGCAGCACCGTCGGTTCAGATGGCAGACGACCTGGCCGATACGCAACCTGTCGAAGAAGCCAGCAAGGCCAGTCATTCGAGCTGATCTGCCTGGAAATGACACCGGCAGGCTACATCTTCGCGATCATGGCCGCACCGAACTCCGAGCACTTGAGCAGGGTTGCATCGCT
>QIDL01000563.1 GCA_003228415.1 Gammaproteobacteria bacterium
ATCCGGGTACCACCACCGACGCTACCGCCCAAATCCCTCCCGGGTGGATAGCCGTGCGGGTAGCCTGCTGATTGGAGATGAGCCGGGCTACAGGGCCTGGTTGCAGCGTCTGCCTGTTTGGAATAGCGCCTCAGTTCAACCAGGTCAATTGCGGCGCTTCTTTGTTGCCGAGCGAGTATTCCCTGTCCTCATGGGCTCTTACCCTGACATAGTTGTGAATGCGTTCCACGTCGTCGGCGACCAGCGCGTCATCGAATGACGCCATACCATTACCCTTCAACAAGCCTTCCAATACGATCTGGTTGAATATCTGGTGTGTTCCCTCGTTCATCAGGCGCAGGTCTGGAATGGAGCCGGCGGATCGGGCAATCAGTCCATGGCAGGGCGCACAGAAATCATGGTAGAGCTTCTCGCCGCGCCCCAGCTCCTCCTTGCTGACGTCTGCCAGGATCTGTTCGGGGATGGTGGTATCTCTTACCAGGGGCTCGGGCAGCGTTTCGAGGCCGCCGAGTTTGAAGACCAGCAGTCGACCGTAGTTGCCGTAAATACTCGATGCCGGCATGGCCACCGGGTCCATCGCTTCGCCGGAGAACAGATCACCGCCGCCATTGCCGGTGAGAATGGAGACGTATTGAACACCATCGATCTGGAAAGTAATCGGTGGCGCGAGCATCGAGGTGTAGGTGTTGAACTGCCACAGCGTTTCACCCGTCTCCTTGTCATAGGCTGTGAACATACCGAGGGCATCGCCCTGGAACACCAGGCCGCCCGTGGTACCGAGCACACCGCCATTCCAATAATGTGGTATCTCGACCACCCAGCGGTCTTCCCCGGTGAGTGGATCGAACGCCTTCAGGTAGCCTTTGGGTGTCGGTTGATCTGCGATGTTGTCGACGAACAGTTGCGCGATACCACCGAATTCCAGGCCCAGGTTGAAGCGTCCGGGATTGCGTTTGTAAACCCCGGTCTTTTTCCACTCCTTGTTCATTCCATAGATGAGCGGGTTGTCCTGGGCGGGTAGATAGACGAGCCCCGCATCTACATCCACCGACATGGCCTGCCAGTTGTGAGCGCCAAGCGGTCCCGGCAACACCCACTTTTCCTTTTCCAGATAGTCGAATTCCTTGTTTTCCACCGGCCGCCCGGTTTCGAGATCGATGTGCGTTGCCCAGTTGACCGTGGCGTATGGGTTAGCCCGCAGCAGCTTGCCGTTGCTGCGGTCGATCACGTAGAAGAAGCCGTTTTTCGGTGCCTGCAGCAGGACCTTTGTCATCTCGCCGTCTACTTCCATGTCGGCCAGGGCCATGTCCTGGACCGCCGTGTAATCCCAGTTGTCACCCGGGGTGGTCTGGTAGTACCAATTCATGACGCCGGTATCGGCATCGAGCGCCACGATGGATGAGAGAAACAGATTATCTCCGCCGCCCGGTGAACGGATTGCCCGGGTCCAGGGTGAACCGTTGCCTACACCGATATAGAGATTGTTGAAGTCGGGGTCGTAGACGATAGAGTTCCAGACCGTGCCGCCGCCGCCGATCTCCCACCAGTTACCCCCTTTCCAGGTTTTGGCCGCCTGCTCCATCTCAGGGTGCTCGAAGGGCAGGGATGGATCGCCGGGTACCGTGAAGAAGCGCCAGACCTGATCGCCTGTATCGGCATCATAGGCGGTGACATACCCGCGCACGCCAAACTCGGCACCGCCGTTGCCGATGAACACCTTGCCGTTGGCGACCCGCGGCGCGCCGGTGATGGTGTAGTACCGATCGCGATCGATGATGGTATCGATCTCCCAGATACGTTCTCCGCTGGCTGCGTCGAGGGCGATCAATCGACCATCCAGACTGCCGACGTAAACGCGGCCCTTGTAGACCGCAACCCCACGGTTCACCACATCGCAACAGGCGCGGCGCCCCCATTCCCGCGGGACCGCCGGATCGTAGGACCAGAGCGTCTCGCCGGTGGTGGCGTTCACCGCGTGGACACGGCTCCAGGTAGTGGTGAAGAACATGATGCCATCCACCACGATCGGCGTCGCTTCCTGGGCTCGGTTGGTGCCCATGTCCTTGAACCAGGCGAGGCCGAGTTCACCGACATTGTCCTTGTTGACCTGAGTCAGTGGCGAGAAGCGCTGCTCTTCATAGGTTCTCCCGTAGGCGAGCCAGTTGCCGGGTTCCGATGCGGCGTTGTTGATCCGCGCATCGTCAATCAGACCGATGGTTGGCTCGGTGGCCGATACGGAATCGGCCGCTGTCACGCTTTCGCCGGGTGTGGATTGACCAGGAGCCTGCGGCCCCTTATCCGATACCGCAAAATAGACAGCAGTGGCCGCGACAACGGCCAGAACGATCCAGATGATCCCGCGCATGTTCTCCCCCAGTGGTTGTTCCCGGGTGGATCATAACGTTGCGCAGCGGATGGGTGAAGCGTTAGCCGAAGTGGGCCTCATAGTCGGCGCGGGCCGCATCGATGACCTTCAGTGCGTGATCTGTCGAGTAAGGTTCTCCGACTACGACGGTTGCGGGTTCCCCGGGTAGCGTTTTGTAGGTGCTGAAGTAGTGACGCAACCGCGCCACCAGCTGGCTGGGCAGGTTCTCGATTTCACGGACACCGGACCAGATCTCGTCATTGGCCAGCACGGCGATGATTTTGTCGTCCGCCTCGCCGCCATCGAGCATGGGCAGACCACCCACCACTCGAGCTTGCAGGATCACCTCGGCGCGAGCGATGGGACGTTCGCTGATCACACAGATATCGAGCGGATCCCCGTCGCCGCAGTTGGCATCGGCCATCAGCGCCTGAACACGCTCGGCACAGTAGGTGCGTGGAATGAAGCCGTATAGCGTTGGCGGCAGGGAGGAGGTTTTGTGCGGCCGATCGACACGCAGATATCCGGTGGCTTTGTCGACCTCGTACTTCACCAGATCGAAGGGAGTGACCTCGATAAAGGCGTTGATGATCCCGGGAGATTTGTCGCCGATCTCCAGCCCGTGCCACGGATGGGGACGCCACTGCATGAAGTCTGTCATGTGTACCCGACTGTGCTGTTGGCGCGCTTGGCGCGCCTGTCGCGAGCCACCATACAAAAGGTACAGGACCAATGCCAGCGCGCATCGAGCCTGTGGTAGGCTTTTCGCTCTCTGATTCCTGGAACCCGTGACATGGTGAAAACCGTTGTCGATCTGAGCGGCCTGCCAACGATAGAACGCCCCGGCCGGATCGCTATTCTGAAGTCGAAGTGGTACCCGGAGATCGTCGACAGCCTGTCCGAAACATGTGCGGCGGCGCTCAGAGACAGAGGTTTCACCGCAATCGACGTGCACACCCTCCCGGG
>QIDL01000598.1 GCA_003228415.1 Gammaproteobacteria bacterium
CCCGATAGCGTCCCCGCTTGATAGACGTCTCCCTCGGGCGCGATGTGATCCATGATTTCGCCGCGCCCGCCGAATGCTCCGACAGGCAGACCACCGCCAATGATTTTGCCCAGAGTCGTTAAATCAGGTGCGACGTCGTAGCAGACTTGAGCGCCGCCACGCGCGACTCGAAATCCGGTCATCACTTCATCGAAGATGAGTACCGCACCGTGGTCCCTGGTCACCTTGCGAAGTCCCTCCAGGAAACCGGGAACAGGTGGAATGCAACCCATGTTACCCGCCACGGGTTCAACGATGACCGCGGCGATCTGATCCTCATAGTTGTCGAAAACGGTTTCCACCGCTTCCGCGTGGTTGAACGGCACGGTCAGCGTGTTCGCCGCAACGGCTGCGGTCACACCGGGTGAGTTGGGGATGCCGAGGGTTAAAAGGCCTGAGCCGGCTTTCACCAGCAGCGAATCGGAATGGCCGTGATAACAACCGGTAAATTTAACGATCATGTCTCGTCCGGTATAGCCGCGAGCGAGCCGGATGGCCGACATGGTGGCTTCGGTTCCGGAATTGACCATGCGTAGCTTGTCGATGCTCGGGACCATGCTGACGACCTGCTCCGCAAGATCTATCTCCAGTACGGTGGGGGCTCCAAAGCCGAGAGAGGCTGCTGCCTGTTCCTGCACGGCTTTGACGATGTCCGGATGCCCGTGGCCGAGAATCATCGGCCCCCAGGAGCCCACGTAGTCGATGTAGCTGTTTCCGTCCACGTCCGTGAGATACGCGCCTTCGCCGCGCTCGAAGAATATGGGCGTTCCTCCGACTCCCTTGAATGCCCGTACCGGTGAATTGACCCCGCCAGGAATTGATTGACGGGCGCGCTCGAAGAGAAGTCTGGATTGTTGTTTATTCATGCTGCTTGCAGAGTTAGAAGGGTTTAACGACCACGAGTATGACGATCAGAATCAGAAGCAAGGCGGGTATTTCATTGAAAAACCGATAGAAACGCTCGCTGTGCGGGCTCTCATCCGCGGCGAAAGCCTTGATGAGCCTGGCGCAGTAGTAATGATAGCCCAAAAGCGCCACCACGCCCGCGAGCTTGACCCACAGCCACACGCTGGCGGCAAAAGCATCCCAGGCCAGGATCAACGTCCACAGACCGAATGCGACGGCGATGAGCATCGATGGACGCATGATGATTCGATAAAGCTTGTCTTCCATCATCACGAAGCGGGCTTTGCCCGGGTCATCGTCGGTCATGGTGTGATAAACGAACAGCCTCGGCAGATAGAACATGGCCGCAAACCAGGTGACGACTCCGATGACGTGGAGGGCCTTGAGCCAGAGATACGCCGTTGTCATGTCGCTATCAGTCTCCGTGGTCGCGATAATTGTCGATGTCCTGCTGGGTGATGACGCCGACCACCGACTCGATCATGGGTGCAGTCGTGCGGCGCACACAGAGCGCCTCGGCATCGATCTCGCGCAGGGTTTGCTGTGCCTCGGCCACGGTCGCTCGATAGTCGAGGTTGGCGACATCGCGCCTTTCGCCCGGGATTTCCAGCAGATTTATCTGTGTAGCATCTCCGCCCTCCGGGGCGGCCTCTGCGCCCTCCTGGGCGACCTCTGCGCCCTCCTGGGCGACCTCTGCGCCCTCCCGGGCGGCCTCTGCACCTTCAGAAACGTCGTCGTCGCCTTCCGGGTGTTCCTGCAGGAACACCATGAGGTCAGAGGCCTTCAACACACAGCGAATTTCCCCCGGCTCGGTTTCTACCACAATCCAGCGTGGCTGTGCGGCCATTGCCTGGTGCGCTTCCCCCCAGGCACAAAGATGGCTGAGACGAATCAGATCGCGGTTCATGATCGACGCCACGCCCGCACGTTGTAGATGCAGGGTCACCGGATCGGGCGGGTATTTTAGCCCCAGAGTGTCCAGGGTGGAGAGAAAAACCGACTTCTGTTTAAAAAGTACCGTGGTGGTTAACGAAGCGACGACGATAATCAGCATCGCAGGAAGAATCAGGTTGGGATTGGCTGTGAGCTCGAGCACGGCCATGAGCGCCGCCAGCGGAGCCTGCAGCACCGCCGCCATCATTGCGGACATGCCGAGCATGACATAGAGCCCGACTGAAACTCCTTCGCCGGGCTGAAGGTAACCCCCCAGATGACCCAGTACACCGCCAATTGCGGCGCCGATGACGAAGGTGGGCCCAATCAGGCCGACCGGCAATCCAAGGCCGACGGCGGCTGCACTGGAAAGTACCTTCAGGATGACGATGAGTACCAGGGTCTGAACAGCGATGTCACCCAGCAGGGCGCCGTTGACCGTATCGTATCCGACTCCCATGATCTCGGGAGCGACAATGGCGGCCAGTCCGGTGATGGAGCCTGCGCAAAGTGCCCGAATCCAGAATGGCCAGTTCTCCAGCCGTGCGAAAGCCTGTACGGAGGCGATGTACACGCTGGCGATGCAGCCGGTCACCACGCCGGCCAGCATAATGTAGGGGATCTCCAGCAACGAACCCATCTGCAGTGGACCAACGGTAAATGCGGGCTCCGTGCCGAAAAAGTATTGGGTCATCAGGGTGGTGACCACGGCTGCGATGATCACCGGGATGAAGCTGCCGATGGTGTATTCCATCATCACCACTTCCATGGCGAAGATGACGCCGGCGATAGGGGTGTTGAACGAGCCTGCAATGGCAGCGGCGGCACCGCATGCCACCAGTGTTCGAACGCTGTTGTTGGGCAGGTTGAATGCCTGTCCAAGGAGGCTGGAACTGGCCGCGCCGAGGTGAATGGCAGGGCCTTCACGCCCTCCGGACTGCCCGGAGACCAGCGCCAGGATGCCACCAAAAAACTGAACCAGGGCATTTTTTACTGGCAGATGACCCTGATGTCGGCTCAAGCGTTCCATGACGTGGACCACGCCAACATGGCGGTCCGCCGTCGCCAACCGCGACAGCGTCACCGCCAGAATGCCAGCCCCGATGATGGGTAGCAGAAAGCGCCGGGCATAGCCGAGCGCCTCGAAGGATTCACTGCCTTCGGGCAGTAGCCAGTGGCCCAGGATGTAGTCGACGGCTACTCTGAACACCAGGATCACCATACCGGTAAGCAATCCGGCGCCAATGGCCAGTATCGACAGCTGTGGCAAGGCGTCTACATTGGCCAGTTGGCGTTGGAAGAACTCAGGGTTGATGTGGCTGGGGAGTCTCAGGGCTGTGCCTTCCGCAGTTGAGGATCTCGTGGTTTCAATCATCCAGTATCTTGCCCGGCTAACTCATTGATAGCGGGCCAGGACAGTATAAGCTTCGCAGGTTGAACTAAGGCAGGTT
>QIDL01000234.1 GCA_003228415.1 Gammaproteobacteria bacterium
CCGTATCATGCCGGTCACAGCCCCTGGCTCTGCAACCCCCAATACCACGGGAACCGGGCGCAGCGGATCGAGCAATGTCAGCGGGCGGCCTACCACCGCCGGTTCGAACTGGAGTCATCCCTCTCAGTGGACGGGCGGAGGTCCAGCTACCGGTCAGACCTTCGAAATAGGGTCAGTCATCAAAGATCGGTTCGTGCTCGAAGAAGTGGTCGGCCAGGGTGGTATGGGCAAGGTTTTCAAAGCCCTCGACCTGCGTAAACAGGAAGCCGAGGATCGCTTTCCCTATGTGGCGGTGAAGGTCCTCAACGAAGACTTCAAGAAGCATCCGCAGGCCTTGCAGGCGCTGCAGCGTGAATCCAGGAAGGCGCAGGATCTGGCCCACCCCAACGTGGTCACGGTTTTTGACTTCGATCGTGATGGTGACACCGTCTACATGACCATGGAATTTCTCGAAGGCGAATCTCTCGACAAATTCGTCAAGAGACACCTGTTGCGGGGTGTCGCCATCGACAAGGCCATCGAAATCGTCCGCAGTCTTGGAGACGGGCTGGCCTACGCGCACGCGAAGTCGGTGGTGCATTCGGATTTCAAACCGGCCAATGCCTTTCTCACCGCCAGCGGTGTGGTCAAGATTTTCGATTTCGGCATTGCCCGGGCGGCCAAGCAGCCGACCGATCTGGAAGGCGAAAAAACGCTGTTCGACGCCGGTGAACTGGGAGCGCTGACACCGGCTTATGCCAGCTGCGAGATGATCGAGGGTGGTGACCCGGACCCCCGCGATGACGTCTACGCGCTTGCGCTCGTCGCCTACGAACTCATGACGGGCCACCATCCGTTCGACAAGAAATCGGCGGTCATGGCACGGGATTCGAACCTGTCCGCGGAGCCTGTCAAAGGCCTCTCGCGTAGACAGTGGCGCGGAATACAGCGGGGCCTGGCATTCAACCGCGAAGACCGCAGCGCCAGCGTCGAGGTATTTCTTGACGAACTGAATCCGCGGAAGCTTCCTGTGCCGATTATCGCGGCGGCAGCTGTGGTGATCGTTGCCGTCTCGGCTCTGTTGTTTATCGGCCTGCCAGGATATCTTGACGACCGCGAAGTGGAATCACTCATCACCGACATCAACGATGGCCCCGATGAAACCATCACGGCTCGATTGATGGATCTGAAGAATATTCAGGAGCAGGATGCGTCGCTGTTTCGCGACGTTTTTGCGAGCCCGGGTGTCCAGCAGCGGTTCATCGAGTACTACCGGCGCAGAATTGCCGCGGTGTGGGACCCTCCGGATGAGCGATTCGACTTCCCCCGTGCCGAACAGTTGTTAGCCGAATTGCAGGTCTTTTTCTCCGATAGTCGAGCGGTCAGCGATCTTCAGGGGGAAATACAGGAGCAGCGCGGAGAAAAAATTGCCGAACTCTACACGGAGGCGACATCGCTGCTCACGGCGGGCGTGCTGATCGGGGAGCAGGCTGACCGGAATGTCTTGACCGTGCTCAGTACGCTCAAACAGATCAGCCCGGAGGACCAGCGTCTCAGTGGTGAAGACATTCCCATCCGTTTCGCCGAGGTGGCCACCGCCCGGCTTCAGGATGGCCAGCTGACTCTGGCGGAACGGATAGTCGATCAGGGACTGGCTTTTTTGCCCAACGACATCGGAATGCTGAATGTAAAGGATGCGATCAATAATCAACGCGACCAGGTCGCCCGGGCTGGCCGGATTGGCGAGTTCGAGTCGATTCTCGCTCAGACCGGGTCCTCTGCCGATGCGATGACCAGCCCGGCGGTTCGTGACGCGTTCATTGGTCTGTCGAGTCTCGATCCGGGTAACCGCGTGGTCGCTGAGACACGCCAGAGAATCGAGAGGTCAATTCTGTCTGACCTGCAGGGAATTCAGCAGCAAGGAAACTATGCGGACGGTTACCGGCTGCTGCAGAAGGTTGAAGGGCTGGCTTCCGAACAGTTTTTCGCCACACAAACTGCCGAACTTGATGCCGTGGCAGAGCAGTACCTTGCCCGGATTGACACACTTTTCAGCGAACTGCAGATCGCCGTGGACTCGGATCGGCTCGATAGCGGTACCGGTAGCGCCACTTCGATCCTCGAGCAACTCGACTCGCTCGGTGTACCCACAGATCGTCTGATCGATGCCCGGACACAGATCTCCGCGGGATATTCGCGCCGCGCAGTCCGGGCCCAGCAGAGTGAGCAGTGGGACCTCGCGCGTCAGCATTTGCGTACAGGCCTGGCCATGGACCTTCCGCCAAATGTTCGTACCCGGCTCGAGAAAGAGCTGGGTGACGTTGATAGTTACGAACGGATTACCACCGAGACTGCAGCCGGCGATCGAGCTCGAATGCTGGCTGAGCAGCGCGAACAGGAAATCTCTCGGTTGAGATTGGACTTCGATGGAACGTTATCGCGACCAGTGTTTTCTGCCCCCGATGCGCGAGAAGCGCTGGTGACCATTCGGTCGCTCGCCGACTACGATGCGCCCGTTACGAATGGTGAGCAACGGGTAATTGAGCGTCTTGTGGGCGCCGTCGATGCGCTGATAACCCGGGATCAATTCGAAGAAGCGCTGACTCTTACTCAACAAGGCAGCCAGATTTTTCCTCGAAACCTCGAGTTCGACTCGCTCCAGACACGGATTCAGAGCGAGCGGGCGAATCGCGCGGAAGCGCTCCAGAGACGACAACTCGATGATCTGGAAACCCGTATCGCAGGCCTGCTTACCGAACCGCTGCTGGATCAATCCTGGGATCAATCGATCAACCACGCGCTGGCCGACTATGCCACCATGGTGGGAGAGAGTGCGCGCGAACTCTCGGCGCGTCGCACAGCCGTGGCAGAACTCTACGTGCGCGATGCGCTAAAGCAGCGAGAGAGTTCGCGACTGGTCAACGCAGCGCAACAGCTTGATCGGGCGGAGCGTTACGCACCACAGCTCGCAATGCTTCTTGATGAAAAGGCAGCTTTGAGAAGTCAGGAAATAGTCCTTCGCGAACAAACCGCTGAACGTGCAAAAGATGCGGAAATCAACAATCGAAAACTGGCGCTCGAAGCTGAGGCGGTTGCCGGTAACATGGGGGCGGCAGTCCAGATTCTGAAGGAGCTTAGATCCACGATCCCGGATGACGAATTTGTCTCTGGCAAAGGACCACGGGCGATCGCATCCGGATTCGCAGCCCTCGGTCTCAAGGAGGCCACCAAAAACAACGGTATCGCAAATGCCGCCAAGCTGCTCAGAGCGGCCAGAGACTATGAGACAGGCTCGGTCGTTGTGGCGGAAATCGCCGAACTCGAAAGTGCTATCGATGATCAGGC
>QIDL01000378.1 GCA_003228415.1 Gammaproteobacteria bacterium
GCCGGGTATTCAACTTCTCTGCGGGGCCGGCGGCCCTGCCCACGGAGGTGTTGGAGCGTGCCAGCCGGGAAATGCTCGATTATCGAAGCACCGGCATGTCGGTCATGGAGATGAGCCACCGCAGTAAGGCGTTCAAGGACATCGCCGAACGTGCGGAAGCCGATCTGATCGAACTCCTCGACATCCCCCGGGACTACAAGGTGCTTTTTCTCCAGGGTGGCGCGACCGCCCAGTTCGCCATGGTGCCGATGAATCTGCTCGATGGCAGAGTCCACGCGGATTATGTGAACACCGGGTCGTGGTCTTCCAAGGCGATCAAGGAAGCCGGGCGCTTCTGCGACGTGAACGTGGCGGCCTCGAGCGAGGCAAGCGGTTTCGACCGAATTCCGGACCCGGCAGAGTGGAAGCTGAGCAAAGATGCAGCCTATCTGCACGTCTGCTCGAACGAGACCATCGGCGGGGTACAATTCCACGACCTGCCGAGCGGATTGGCCTGTCCTCTGGTGGTCGACATGTCCTCCGACATCCTGTCTCGACCCATCGATGTGAGCGGCTGCGGCGTGATTTATGCGGGCGCCCAGAAAAACATCGGGCCGGCCGGGCTGACCGTGGTCATCATGCGGCGGGATCTGATGGGGAAAGCCGCGGCCGGTGTTCCCAGCATGCTCGACTACCAGGTACACGCCGATGCGGATTCCATGTCCAATACCCCGCCCACCTTTGCCTGGTATCTATCGGGTCTGGTCTTCGAGTGGCTGAAGGCGCAAGGCGGCTTGAGCGCGATCGCCGAGGTCAATCGGCGCAAGGCTGCCAAGCTCTATGAAGCCATCGACAACAGTAATTTCTACAGCTCACCGGTGGTGGTGGAAAACCGTTCGCAGATGAATGTGCCATTCACGTTGCCGGATTCGGAGCTGGATGCGGTGTTTCTGAAGCGGGCGGATGCGGCAGGACTCACCAATCTCAAAGGCCATCGCAGTGTCGGCGGCATGCGTGCGAGCATCTACAACGCGGTTCCGGAAGCGGCCGTCGATACGTTGATCGAATTCATGGGCGAGTTCGAGAATGAGCAAAGCTGACGACCCTTCTGCGCTGAAATCTCTTGAATCGGTACGCGATCGAATCGATGCCATCGATTCCGAACTGACCCGCCTGTTGAACGAGCGCGCAGCCTGTGCGCTCAGGGTCGGTGAGATCAAACAGGCAGATCCGGATGGCGCTGCGCCCGTGTATTACCGTCCTGAACGAGAAGCCCAGATCCTCGCGCGAATCCAGGCGGACAATGGCGGACCGTTGACCGATCAGGATCTGGCGCGGCTGTTTCGCGAAGTCATCTCCTGCTGCCTGAACCTCGAGCAGCCGCTCACCATCGCCTACCTCGGACCGGCCGGCACCTACACCGAGGCAGCCGCCGTCAAACAATTCGGCCACTTCGCCCGCACCCAGGCCATGACCTCCATCGACGAGGTATTCAGGGAAGTGGAGGCGGACGGCGTGCACTACGGTGTGGTCCCGGTGGAAAACTCCACCGAAGGCATGGTCAATCACACCCTCGACTGCTTCATGGACTCCACCTTGAACATCTGCGCCGAGGTGGAGCTGCCGATTCATCATGCATTGATGGTGAATGCCGGTGCTGGTGATACCCCGATCGACGAAATCGTTTCCCACTCGCAATCGCTGGCGCAGTGCCGGAGCTGGCTGGACGCACACTATCCAGGCATCGCACGCACCCCGGTCGACAGCAATGCCGAGGCAGCCAGGCTGGCGCTGGACTATCCGGGAAAAGCGGCGATTGCCGGTGAGATGGCGGCCGAGCAGTATGGGTTGCGGATACTGGCGAATAACATTGAAGACCACGCAGACAACAAGACTCGATTTCTGGTGATAGGCAAGCAGAAGGTCGGCCCCTGTGGTCGTGACAAAACCTCGCTGCTGGTGTCGACGCGCAACGAACCGGGCGCGCTCTATCAGGTGTTGGGACCGTTCCACAATCATGGCATCAGTTTGAGTCGGATCGAAACCCGACCGGCGAAGTCCGGCTCCTGGTCCTATGTTTTCTTCATCGACTTCGATGGTCATCAGACCGATGCGGGTGTTCAGGATGTGCTCGACGAGGTCGGTGAGGTGGCCATGGAAGTCCGACCACTGGGCTCGTATCCGCAAGCGGTGGTTTGATCATGCCTGGCCCCGTTCATCCAGGCATCGCCGGGCTCACACCTTACCAACCCGGTAAGCCGATCGAAGAGTTGACCCGCGAATTAGGCATCAAAGATCCGATCAAGCTCGCCAGTAACGAAAATCCTCGCGGACCCGGGCCCCGGGTGCGGGAACGGCTGGCGATGGCGGCAAATGAGCTGTCCCGCTATCCGGACGGCAGCGGTTACCGGCTGAAGGCGGTGCTGTCCGAATACCTGGGTGTGAACGCCGATCAGCTCACACTCGGCAACGGCTCCAATGACGTGCTGGATCTGGTGGCTCGAATCACCACTTTGCCGGGCACGGAAGCGGTGGTTTCCGAGCACGCCTTCGTCGTCTATCGACTGGCGGTCGCCAGTTGTGGAGGCGATCTGGTGGAAGTCCCTGCTCTGGACTACGGCAGTAACCTTCAGGGATTCCTGGAGGCGATCACGGATCGTACCGCGATCGTTTTTCTCGCTAACCCCAATAATCCGACCGGTACCTGGGTGGATGAGACCGCGTTGGTCGACTTTCTCGAAGCGCTGCCGGAGCGGGTCTGGGTGGTGCTCGATGAGGCCTATGCAGATTATGTCGAGGCGCCGGATTATCCCGATGGTCTGGCGCTGCTACAGCGCTATCCGAATCTCATTGTCACCAGAACTTTCTCGAAAATCCATGCGCTGGCGGCATTGCGTATCGGTTATTCCGTCTCATCACCCGAAGTTGCAGATCTGATGAATCGGGCCCGTCAACCCTTCAATGTGAACGCGCTGGCGCTGGCCGCGGCGGAAGCGGCTCTGGCCGACACCGAGTTCGTAACGACATCCCGGGAGATGAATCGGGAAGGCAAAGCGGTTCTGTCTCGAGGACTCACGGCGCTCGGCCTCGACTTCATTCCGTCGGGTGGGAATTTTCTGGCGGTCGGCGTCGAGGATGCCGGAGCCAGATATCAGGCGCTCCTCGCACACGGCGTCATTGTTCGACCGATTGCCGAATACGGGCTGCCGAATCACCTTCGAGTGAGCGTCGGTCTGCCGGAGGAAAACCAACGCTTCCTCACAACCCTCGGCCGCATTCTCGAGGCCAGCTAGTGGCCCGGAAGCTCGTCATCGTGGGTGCCGGTCTGATCGGGGCAT
>QIDL01000398.1 GCA_003228415.1 Gammaproteobacteria bacterium
CGAGCGTACCCTCGACAAAACTGACCATATCATCGGTGATTCCGAGAATATCAGCGTCAGGGGCTTCGTCGCTGCTGACTTCCTCACCAAATAGAGCGACGCCGCTGAGCAGTTCCTCCGAATAGTCGACCCGAACAGCAGAATCCCAGGGCGTAGCGCACCCGCCCAGCACCAGTATGACGCCGGCCAACCATACGCTTCTTAAGCGTTCGATCGTCATCAATCTGTCCCCATCGTCTCTGCCATCCGATACTAGCGCTCCTCTGTGAATTGGACAACAGAGCGGTCTGAGAGTCCGAAATTGTGGAAGATTGTCCAACAAAAAGTGTAACTGCGGCTGTTAAAGGTTGCGGGACACAGGTTGCGGGATGAATTGCATAAATCCTTCTGTTGCGCGAGGATTAGCCCAAGGATGGGAGAGAGGGGCTGATGGGTCCCAAACGCGGCATCATGATGCTGATCGCTTCGCTGGCTGGCTTTGCGTTGCAGCCGGTATGGGCCGGTGCGGCCTATCCGTTTGACGACTCCGGCTATCTGGGCGATGCCGCACTCATGCCGGACTGGTCGGCAACCATGCAACGTCAGGGTCAGCAATCTCCTGACCTCCAGGCTTGCATCAAAGATGCCGAAGCGTGCGAATCCTTCTACAAGGGTATCCGCCATCTGCTGCTGAAAGCCGCGGCCTTGCCACCTGAGCGTCAGATCAAGCTCATTAACCACTACGTCAACAGGAAGCGCTACAAGTACGATCGCGCCAGTCGGATCGAAACGCCATTTTCGAACGAGCCGCTCAAGTATCGCAGCCGCTGGGCTACCGTCGAAGAGTTCATCCGTCGAGGCGGCGACTGCGAAGATTACGCCACCACCAAGTATTTCCTGCTGCGCCAACTGGGCTTCCCTATCGACCAGCTACGCGTCGTCGTCACCTATGACCGCCAGGCCCGTGCCCACCATGCCATCCTTGCGGTGAAACGCACCGATGGAAAAGTGTTGCTGCTGGAGTCGGACAACCAGATCCGTCTAGGCAGGCGCCACACTTATCGCTTCATCTATTCAGTCAACGAGAAATCAATCTGGGACCACGAATCGGTATCAACCACGTCCCGGATGATCCACCACCAAAAGGAGAGACCAGCATGAGAACGCTGATGTTCATTGCCGCCTGCGCGGTCGTCGGCCTGACCTGGGCCGACACCTCCAGTACCGTCGTCAAGGTGTACTCGCTGGACGTAAAAGAACGGGTCCAGAATCTGGAACTGATCAACGTCACAGCGGAAAAAGTCGCCTCCGAGGAAGCCGAAGAGCCGGACGCCGAGTTGCAGGCAATCCTCGATGATGTGGAGACGATCGAGAGAGAGGCGCAGTAAACCGCAAGACAGATTCGAGGGAAGTGCTCAGCGACCGAGCGCCTCGCCTTCCACACATTGACCGAACTCCACGAATATGGAGTCACCGTTGTGGCTGTCTGACGCCCCGGAGAACGTCCAACCACCAACCGCAGTGCGGGTGAACCGTAGTGACTCCGCGTTGATCAGCAGCATTTCGGAGGGAGGCAGATTCACGCAACTATACCCGTAACTTTCGTTTGAGCCTCGGACCCGCCGGCACTCGAGTTCCGTTGCTTCCAATTCGGTGTCCGCCGGTTGGCCGACATGGGTCTGTAACGTCAGATAAAGATCGACATCCCGCTCATCCTCTGCGAGGTTCATCATGAACAGCAGATTCTCTTCGAGCGAGAAGGTTCGCGGATGAAAAAGCGCCGGCTCGTACGTTTCATCACCCTCTGGATAGTCATGAAATCCACTCGTCTGCTCGGCAACGCAAACCACCGTTGGCAAGCCGTCTACAGCGGCCGCCGAGCCGGTAACAAGAACCAGGATCAGTCCGGTCAGAATTCGCATGACACTCACCATCAGTCGATCGCAATGCGCTGTAGCTTATCCAGTCATGCCTTCGAGGTGAAATCGCCAGTATCTCTCATAACCCTTCTTGCGCTGTTCATTCTGTCTCTGTCCTGGAGCCACATTGCACTGACCAGGACTGAACTCGGCCGTTGGTGTGAACTGCGGACTCAGTCCTTTCAGATCTTCTCCGATCTGGACGAGCAGCCACTCAGAGCTGTTGAACAGCAATTACGGCGTTTCGAAGTGGCTGCGAATTCATTTCTGCCAGGATCGGAGGTCAGCAATCTCACCCCGCTGAAGATCATCATCTTCAAAGAACGCGGTATATTTCGCGAGTTGACAGGCAAGCGCAAGTTCGCCGGATTCATGCAGCCGTCTCTGCAAACCAATCGTCTGCTCGTCGGTCCAATCCGCGGAAATATCATGGAGACGGCACAGCATGAATATGCCCACTACCTGCTCCGTAATCGTCGGGAAATCAGCTTGCCGGTCTGGTTCGACGAAGGACTCGCGACCTTGCTGGGAAATATGCAATTCGATGATCAAGGCGCGACCATCGTTGAGTTACCGGTCGAGAGAATGACCAACCATGTCTATTCCAGCGTCAACCTCAGTCATCCAAGCCGTTCCGCAGCGAGGTGGGCGGGTGACGATCTTGTGGCCATCCGAATGCTGAAATCCATCCTTGCGACCGATACCGTAGAAGACTGGCCACAGTCGCGAATCAACGAATTTTACGACTGGTCATCATTACTCGTGCACTATCTGTATTTCACTGACGTGGACGGCGAATCTGATCGGCGCCAACACCTGACAGACTACCTGCTGGCCGGTGATGCCAGCGTCACAACCTATCTCGACCTCACCCATCGACGCCTGCTCCGTGCGTTGCAGAGGCATCTCCGCAGCCACTCACAGTCGCAGCAGATCGCGGTGCCCATTCCCCCAGCCAGGATCGAAGCAGCATTCAACTGTATGAGCGAGACTCAAAGAGACCATGAACTGGCGAAAGCGGTGCTGATGCAGAACCCCGAGGCCGCCGGATTGCTCATCGAAGCGCATCTCGATTCGGCCGACAGCGATGCTGATCTCCTGGTGACCCTTTCTCGCATCGAACTGGCACGTGGTGACCCGGCGGCGAGCATGAAAACGGCAGATCGAGCCTTCAAAATCAACCCCACCAGCGCCAACACGATGATCAACCTGGCCGATCAACAGGTGCAGGATTGCCTGTTCCATATCGACGAGGCCTGTCGAGACCACTGGCGCGACGCCACCAGTCTCTATCGAGAATCGATACGCCTGGACCCCGATCGTTTCGACGCGGTCATGGGGCTCGGTCTCGCATACCTGTATACAGGCAAGCCGGGGGAGGCGGTCAATTACCTCAAGGTGGCATACGCC
>QIDL01000446.1 GCA_003228415.1 Gammaproteobacteria bacterium
CCGGAGAGGGGAGTGAAATAGAACCTGAAACCGTATGCGTACAAGCAGTGGGAGCCCAGCACCTAAATTGTTTTGGTTGTTGGCTCTGCGATCTTGTGACACATTACCGGATGTTGATCCGGTGCCTGAGTTTTTGAATTTAGGTGCTGGGTAAACCCGGTAAGTGACTAGGATAGTGGAGTAAAACAGGATGTTTTATGTTTATGTTCTAAATTCAGTGACTAGCGACAAACGTTTTTACATTGGGAGTACGAAAGACTTGAAAGCACGTCTTGAGTCACATAACCAAAGTGAAAATAAGGCGACAAAACACCATCAGTGGAAGTTGGTGTACTACGAAGCCTACGTCACCGAGTGCGCAGCAAGAAAGCGTGAACAAATACTGAAACACCACGGAAAGACAAAGCAGGCTTTAATGATCAGGATCAAAGCCAGCTTAGGACAATGATGGGCTTGCCCAGCACCTGAATTCCAACAGGTCGCACGGGGCAAGAAAAACCGCGACTCAAACCAGAGTCGTGACATCAGCAACCAGAATAATTCAGGTGCTGGGTGACTGCGTACCTTTTGTATAATGGGTCAGCGACTTACTTCTCAGTGGCAAGGTTAACCGTATAGGGGAGCCGTAGCGAAAGCGAGTCTTAATAGGGCGTCATAGTCGCTGGGAGTAGACCCGAAACCGGACGATCTATCCATGGCCAGGTTGAAGGTGGGGTAATACCCACTGGAGGACCGAACCAACTGATGTTGAAAAATCAGTGGATGAGCTGTGGATAGGAGTGAAAGGCTAAACAAGTCCGGAGATAGCTGGTTCTCCCCGAAAGCTATTTAGGTAGCGCCTCGTGTATCACTCTCGGGGGTAGAGCACTGTTATGGCTAGGGGGCCACCTCGGCTTACCAAACCATTGCAAACTCCGAATACCGAGAAGTGCAATCACGGGAGACAGACTGCGGGTGATAACGTTCGTAGTCGAGAGGGAAACAACCCAGACCGCCAGCTAAGGTCCCTAAATCACAGCTCAGTGGGAAACGATGTGGGAAGGCCCAGACAGCCAGGAGGTTGGCTTAGAAGCAGCCATCCTTTAAAGAAAGCGTAACAGCTCACTGGTCGAGTCGGCCTGCGCGGAAGATGTACCGGGGCTAAGCTGTGTACCGAAGCTGCGGATGCATGATTTCTTCGGAAATCACGCATGGTAGGGGAGCGTTCTGTACGCCTGTGAAGGTGTGCCGTAAGGCATGCTGGAGGTATCAGAAGTGAGAATGCTGACATAAGTAGCGATAATGGGGGTGAAAAACCCCCACGCCGAAAGCCCAAGGTTTCCTGCGCAACGTTAATCGGCGCAGGGTGAGTCGGCCCCTAAGGCGAGGCCGAAAGGCGTAGTCGATGGGAATCCGGTTAATATTCCGGAACCGCTCGTAACTGCGATGGGATGACGGAGAAGGCTAGATCATCCGGGCGTTGGATGTCCCGGTTTAAGCGTGTAGGGAGTGTTCTTAGGAAAATCCGGGGACACAATCCCAAGGCGTGATGACGAGTAGCTCTTCGGAGCCGCGAAGTGGTTGATGCCATGCTTCCAAGAAAAGTCTCTAAGCTTCAGGTTACGGGTGACCGTACCCCAAACCGACACAGGTGGGCGAGGCGAGAAGCCTAAGGCGCTTGAGAGAACCCAGGTGAAGGAACTCGGCAAAATAACACCGTAACTTCGGGAGAAGGTGTGCCCTCACACCGTGAAAGCCCTCGCGGCTGGAGCGGAAGGGGGTTGCAACAAAGAGGTGGCTGCGACTGTTTATTAAAAACATAGCACTCTGCAAACTCGTAAGAGGACGTATAGGGTGTGACGCCTGCCCGGTGCCGGAAGGTTAAGTGATGGGGTTATCCCTCGGGAGAAGCTCTTGACCGAAGCCCCGGTGAACGGCGGCCGTAACTATAGATAGATGTTTCTCATTTTTAATAACAGTAAGCCTTATGGACGTAACTGTAGTTACGAAAATAAACTTGGCTATATGCTGGAAACTCCGAGTATCTGACAGTACTCAGGAAAAATGGGGTCTGACCCCTATTTCCAAGTAACAATCTGTTCAGTGCGGACAATCAGCAGGAAAGATTCCTGATAAGTGACAATGAGTTTTAACCCCAAGAATGTACCGCCGCATATTGGCTATTATCTGGCCGGTTTTGCGGATGGCGAAGGCAGTTTTAACGTATCTTTCCGGAAGCGGGGAGACTACAAAATGCCTTGGAAGGTATCGCTTTGTTTCAATGTATCTCAAAAAGACAAAGTAATACTTGCCCTGTTCAAACGACATTTAAAATGTGGAAGTTTGAGATCCAGGATGGACGGCGTGTGGTACTTCGAGGTAAACAACTTTATTGCACTGACCGAGAACGTAATTCCCTTTTTTCGCCAGTATGGTTTTTTGTCCGCTAAGAAGAAGCGTGATTTTTCAAAATTCAGGAAGATCGCAAAACTGATTGGCGACAAAGAACATTTAAGCGAAGAGGGGATCAGACGAATACTGGAAGTTCGTCAGGAAATGAACGATGGAGGCGCTCAGCGACGCAAGTATAGCGATAGGAAAATTCTCGGTGAATTTTCAGGAAAATCCCCAGAGACTAATATGCCAGGCAACGACTGATTCTAAAAATGTCAGGCGTTGAAGATAGAGTCCGATCTCTATAGCGATATAGAGGGTTTGATTCCAAACCGCACATGGCGATATTTGCCAGGTGTTAACATGAATGAACGGTCCTAAGGTAGCGAAATTCCTTGTCGGGTAAGTTCCGACCTGCACGAATGGCGTAACGATGGCCACACTGTCTCCACCTGGGACTCAGCGAAATTGAAATTGCTGTTAAGATGCAGTATACCCGCGGCTAGACGGAAAGACCCCGTGCACCTTTACTACAGCTTTGCACTGGACTCTGAACCTATTTGTGTAGGATAGGTGGGAGGCTTTGAAGCGTGAACGCTAGTTCGCGTGGAGCCACCCTTGAAATACCACCCTGGTATGTTTGGGGCCCTAACCGAGATCCGTTATCCGGATCCGGGACCGTGTATGGTGGGTAGTTTGACTGGGGCGGTCTCCTCCCAAAGAGTAACGGAGGAGCGCGAAGGTACTCTAAGGACGGTCGGAAATCGTCCGCTTAGTGTAAAGGCAGAAGAGTGCTTGACTGCGAGACAGACACGTCGAGCAGGAACGAAAGTTGGTCTTAGTGATCCGGTGGTTCTGTATGGAAGGGCCATCGCTCAACGGATAAAAGGTACGCCGGGGATAACAGGCTGATACCCCCCAAGAG
>QIDL01000560.1 GCA_003228415.1 Gammaproteobacteria bacterium
ATCCGTTGGACCTCGATGCCTATCGCGCAGCGGTCGGGTTCGCGGAAGTCGATGTGGCGCCGGATAGACTGCTGGCCGAGATCGCGGCTTCCGGGCTGCGTGGTCGCGGTGGGGCGGGATTTCCAGCCCACATCAAATGGCGGACGGTGGCCGCGACCGAAGCCGATCGGAAATACGTCGTCTGCAATGCCGACGAAGGGGATTCGGGTACCTTCGCCGACCGCATGATCATGGAGGGGGACCCGTATCTCCTCATCGAAGGCATGATGATCGCCGGGCGTGCAACGGGGGCGAGTAAAAGCATCGTCTATCTGCGCTCGGAATATCCCGTGGCCGCACGGGTTTTCGCTCAGGCGTTGCAACGCGCCGGCAATGCCGGATTGATCGGGCCGGGGGCGCCGCACGATGTGGAACTGGTGATTGGCGCCGGTGCCTACATCTGCGGAGAGGAGACAGCATTGCTGGAAAGCCTCGAAGGCAAGCGTGGGGAGATTCGTGTCAAACCCCCGTTACCGGCAATCGCCGGGTTGTTCGGCAGACCGACCCTGGTACATAACGTGCTCACCCTGTGTTCGGTGCCATGGATCGTGCGCCATGGCGGAGCGGCGTATGCACAATTCGGTATCGGCCGTTCGACGGGGACAATGCCGTTCCAGATCTCCGGCAACGTGCTGCGCGGTGGCCTGGTGGAGGTACCATTCGGGATGCCGCTCGGCGAGATGCTCGAGCGCTGGGGCGGAGGCACCCGCAGCGGCAGGCCGATCAAAGCGGTGCAGATCGGCGGACCTCTGGGCGCTTACCTGGCGCCCGAACACTTCAACACCCCGCTGACCTATGAGGCGATGGCGGAGCTCGGCGCCGGTATTGGCCATGGTGGGATCGTGGTATTCGACGATTCGGTAGACCTGGCCGAGCAGGCGCGTTTTGCCTTCGAATTCTGCCGGCTCGAGTCCTGTGGCAAGTGCACGCCCTGCCGGATCGGTTCGGTGCGGGGGGTGGAAACCATGAGTAGAATTATCAATGCCCGCGCTACCGGTGCAACAGCAGCAACAGATTTCGCCCTGCTCCAGGATCTATGCGAAGTCATGCGTGACGCGAGCCTGTGCCAGATGGGGGGGATGACGCCGGTCCCGGTGCTGAGTGCGCTGGAGAACTTTCCTGCCGATTTCAAAGAAGGGGCGCCATAGTATGCGTTTATCCGAAACCGATTTCGGCACACCCGCCGCCTTGGGTGCCAAGTCAATTACGCTCGAGATCGATGGCCGGGCAGTGACCGTTGCCGAGGGAACCTCGATCATGCGAGCCGCGGCGGAGCATGGGGTGTCCATCCCGAAGCTCTGCGCCACCGATAGCCTGCAGGCGTTCGGTTCCTGCCGGGTGTGCCTGGTGCAGATCGAAGGCCGTGACGGATTGGTGGCTTCGTGCACCGAGCCGGTAGGCGGCGCTATGAAGGTCACCACCGATTCGGCCGCAATCGCCAAGCTGCGTCGCAGCGTCATTGAGCTCTATGTGACCGATCACCCGTTGAATTGTTCGACCTGCGCGGACGACGGCGACTGTGAACTGCAGACCGTGGCCGAGGCGGCAGGTGTGCGCGAGGCGCGTTATGCCGAAGGGAGCAACCACCTGGCTACTCCGGTAGACGACTCCAACCCCTACTTTACGTTCGATGCCGCCAAGTGCATCGTTTGCTCGCGTTGTGTGAGAGCTTGTGATGATATTCAGGGGACCTTTGCCTTGACCGTTGACGGCCGCGGGTTCGATTCCGTGGTGGCCACGGCCACTACCGATTTCTTCTCCAGCGAGTGCGTGTCGTGCGGGGCGTGTGTGCAGGCTTGTCCCACGGCAGCGTTAATGGAGAAGTCGGTCATCGAGCATGGCCTGCCGGAGACGAGCGTAGTGACCACCTGCGCTTACTGCGGGGTTGGCTGCTCGTTCAAAGCCGAACTCAAGGGCGATCGGGTGGTGCGCATGGTGCCGTTCAAAGACGGCCAGGCCAATCATGGCCATTCCTGTGTGAAGGGCCGTTTCGCCTGGGGTTATGCCAACCATGGAGAACGAATTACCGAACCCATGATTCGGGCAACAACGAAAGATCCCTGGCGTACCGTATCCTGGCAGGAAGCCATCGACTACGCCGCGGAGCGTTTACAGGAGATACAGTCGCAGCACGGACGGTTCTCGATCGGTGGAATTACTTCGTCGCGCTGCACCAACGAAGAGGTCTGGGTCGTGCAGAAACTGGTGCGCGCGGTATTTCTCAACAACAACGTCGACACCTGTGCGCGGGTTTGTCATTCGCCCACCGGCTACGGATTGAAGCAGACGTTCGGAACATCGGCCGGGACGCAGAACTTCGATTCGGTCGACGAGGCCGACGTCATTCTGGTGATTGGCGCCAACCTGACAGAAGCGCACCCGGTATTCGCCTCGCAGATGAAACGGCGACTGCGAAACGGGGCGAAACTCATCGTGGTCGATCCACGGAGAATCGACCTGGTGCGCTCGCCACACATCGAGGCGGACATATACCTGCCGATCAAGCCCGGCACTAACGTCGCGTTGATGAATGCATTTGCTCACGTGATCGTCACGGAGAACCTGCTCGACTCGAATTTTGTGGAACAGCGTTGCGAAAAGAAATCGTTCAGCGAGTGGCTCACCTTTGCTCGGCTCGAGGAGAACGCCCCGGAAAGCCTGGCCGATGAGCTGGGAATAGACGCCGAGCCCATTCGGCAGGCGGCCCGTCTCTACGCAACCGGCGGCAACGGGGCCATCTACTACGGGCTGGGAGTCACCGAGCACAGTCAGGGTTCGACCATGGTCATGGCGATCGCCAATCTGGCGATGGCGACCGGCAACATCGGTCGGGCCGGTGTTGGCGTGAATCCCATGCGCGGTCAGAACAACGTGCAAGGCTCCTGTGATATGGGGTCGTTCCCCCATGAGTTGTCCGGCTACCGGCCGGTGGTCGACGAATCGGTGCGGCGGCCGTTCAACGAGCACTGGGGTGTGGAGATTCACGACCAGACCGGGTTACGCATTCCGAATATGCTGGACGAAGCCTGCGCCGGTCATTTCAAGGGTCTGTACATACAGGGAGAGGACATCGCCCAATCCGATCCCAACACGCAGCACGTCGAAGCGGCGTTGTCGGCCATGGAGTGTGTGATCGTGCAGGACCTCTTTTTGAACGAGACTGCCACTTACGCGCACGTGTTCTTCCCCGGCACTTCTTTTCTGGAAAAGGATGGCACCTTCATCAATGCCGAGCGTCGCATCAATCGCGTTCGTC
>QIDL01000220.1 GCA_003228415.1 Gammaproteobacteria bacterium
TTTGCTTGCGGCGTGTTCTATCTCATCGGCAATCCTGTGTTGACCGATCTGGTTGGCGGGCAATGGTCGGACCTCATGCGTGGCATCGGCAGCGGCTCCCGTTTTGATGCCATCACCCGCGGCGTGCTGGATTTGAGGGATCTGTACTTCTATGCGTCATTGCTGGTGGTATTTCTGACACTCAATGTCTATGCGCTGGAAGTCCAGCGCTGGGCGGTCGACGGTAACACGCGCCACCATCGCAACTGGATGCTGAGCACCGCCCTGGTGGTTGGCAACCTGCTGCTCGCCAATGTCTGGCTGGCGCCTCTGGGAAACCTCAGGGTCGACATGACCGAAGGCCGGATCTACACCATCTCCGATGCAACGAGAGGCTATCTGTCCGAACTCAGGGAACCGCTGTTGATCCGCGGTTACTTCAGCGCCAAGACCCACCCGCTGCTGGCGCCGCTGGTGCCGCAGATGCGTGACCTGTTGCGCGAGTTTGCCCTAGCCGGTGGTGATCGGGTGCGCCTGGAGATCATCGACCCGGTGGAATTTCCGGCGCTCGAAGACGAAGCCAACACCAAGTATGGCATTCGTCCCTCTCCCTTTCAGGTAACCGACCGCTACCAGTCGAGCCTGGTGAACTCTTACTTCGATGTGCTCGTCAGCTACGGTGATCAGTTTGAAGTGCTCGGATTTCAGGATCTGATGGAAGTGAAGGTGGTGGGTGAATCGGAGCTCGACGTGCAGCTGCGCAATCCGGAATTCGACCTCACCCGGGCGATCAAGAAGGTGCTCTTCGGCTTCCAGGAAGGAGATTCTCTGTTCGTCAATGTGGCCGAACCGGTGCGCTTCATCGGCTATCTTTCCGCTGACGACAAACTGCCGGATGTGCTGGTGGATTATCGAGCGGTGCTGATGCAGGCGTTGGATGCTCTGGTGGCCGAGTCTGAAGGTAAATTCACCACCGATGTACTGGATCCGCAAGCCGGTGATGGCTCGCTGGCACTGGAAATCGCACAGACCCATGGCTTCAGACCCATGGCGACGGGGCTGTTCGATTCCAACACGTTTTATTTTTACCTGACGCTGACCGATGGGGAGACCATCGTGCAGGTGCCGCTCCCGGAAGGATTGACGCTTGAAGCAACCAGTCGGGGCCTCGAGGAAGGGCTCAAACGGTTTGCCTCGGGACTGTTGAAGACGGTCGCCCTGGTGGCACCTGAAGTGCCGCCGTATATGGGTATGGGCGCCCCCCCGGGGGGCAATCAGTTCAAGCAACTGAAAGAATTCCTCCAGGGCGACTTCAACGTGGAGTCCACCCAGTTGGCGGAAGGGACCGTCCCGGACAGTGCCGATATGCTGGTGGTTGTGGATCCGGAAGATCTCGACGACAAACAGGTTTTCGCAATCGATCAGTTCCTCATGCAGGGCGGTACCGTGGTGTTGGCGACGGCGCCCTACAACGCCACCCTTTCCCCGAAGTCGCTGACCGCCGCGCCGCGAATCAGCGGCCTGGAAAACTGGCTCGAACAGCTCGGGGTAGCCATCGAACCGGCATTCGTCATGGATCCTCAAAACGCTGCGTTTCCAGCGCCGGTGACTCGTCAGGTCGGGGAATTCAGTTTCCAGGAGTTGGTGATGCTGGATTATCCCTACTTTGCCGATCTGCGCTCCGCTGGCATCAACTCGGAAGTAGGCTTCGTTTCCGGCCTGCCACAACTCACCATGAGTTGGGCATCACCCGTCACGATAGATGACGAGCGCAATGCCGGGCGCCATGTGACCACGTTGCTGACGAGTTCATCGAACAGCTGGATTTCCAGTGATATCACCGTGATGCCTCGTATCGACGAGCAGGGTTTGAGCGGTTTTCAAGCAACCGGTGAGATTGGTTCGAGAGTTCTGGCGGTAATGATCGAGGGACGCTTCGATTCGGCATTCGCCGACCAGCCTTCTCCGCTGTTGCGCACACCCGATACAGAAGGGGACATTGAGGACGAAGGGGATGATACAGAGGATGATCCGGGTGTGGTGAGCGGCGTAATCGATCGGTCGCCCGAGAGCGCCCGGCTTATCGTCTTTGCTTCGAACAGCTTTCTTGCCGATCAGGTGTTGAGGCTGATCGGCTCCGTGGAAGGCGTGATCTATACCAACACGACTCAGTTGGTGGCGAACATCGTCGATTGGACCCTGGAGGATCAGAGCCTTCTGAGCATCCGTTCGCGCGCGCACTTCAATCGCACGCTGCCGCCCATGGAGGAGACGCAACAGCTGGTTCTGGAAATGTTGAACTATGGAATCGCGGTACTCGGGATCGGTCTGGTATTCCTGATCCACAGGCGGCGCTTGAGCCGGCGGCAGAAACACTATCAGAGCTGGATGCAGGGAGACTTGGCATGACCGGTAGAATCCCCCTTCTCGGTGGCCTCCTCATCCTGCAGGTGCTGCTCATTGGTCTGGTGACAATCGGCGGTGGTGGCGGCGAAAACGACTCGACGGACAATTTCCTGAACTTCGATCCAGCGGCTGTCACCGGATTCTCCATTGCCGATGGCGAGGGCGCCGTTGTCAGCCTTTCCAGATCTGAGGATGGATGGCAGCTCGACAGCGGTCTTCCTGCCGACGCCACCAAGGTTGCCGACGTGATCGACAAACTGGCAGGCATCCAGGCAACCTGGCCGGTGGCGACCAGTACCAGCAGTCAAAGCCGTTTCGAAGTCACTGAGGACAAGCATCAACGTCGACTGACCTTGACCGACGGTGACGCGGTGCTGGCTGAAATATATCTCGGGACCTCACCGGGTTATCGTCGGGTTCATGCGCGAGCGGTCGGTGATGATGCGGTCTACAGCATCGACTTCGCCAACCATGAAGTGCCTGCCCGACCCGATGACTGGCTGGACAAGAATCTGCTGCAGACAGACGCAATCAGCCAGATCTCTCTGGACGGGGGATGGGGATGGAAGATCAACAGGGCGAGCACCGATGCCGATTGGCTGGTGGACGGAGCTGTTGCGGATGCGGATGCGGTACAGAAACTCATCGATCGCGTGCAGAAACTCAGGGTCGGTGGCTTTTTTGAGGGTGATCCATCCGAGTTGGGCGAGCCTCGGGTGGTCAATATCGTCGATGGGCAGGGCGCCCATCAATTGACCCTGCGCCATGACCTCGAGAACGATGATTATCTGCTGATCTCCGACCGGGTTGATGGTCGGTTCAGATTGCCGAGCTATGCAGCCGAGCAGATTCTTCTGCCGGTGGATGAGTTGCTGGCCAAAACCGAAACCGAAGCGCCTGATCCTTCA
>QIDL01000241.1 GCA_003228415.1 Gammaproteobacteria bacterium
GGGTACCGGTACCAGACTTGTCGAGCAGAACCAGTCAATCACGGAATGTAGAGGGTCGCTTCCTGATGCCATCGAAGCCATGGAAGCCTTGAAGGAAACAGTATTCATCGCAGCTCTCGTGGCGGGCACTTTTTTAGTAGGCTCGCTGGTGGTGACTCTTCTCATGCCTGGCCTGAGAATCTGGCCTCCACCCAGGAGGACTTCGTGGCAGTACGTTTTCACCTGGGGTCTGACCGGGGTGTTGTTCGCCTCCATCGTGGCGCTCGGTATCCTCGACTGGAACAGTCTGGGGTTGAGTCACTGGCTACGATTTGCGGTGGGTGTCCCGATCATCGCCGCCAGCACAGGCCTGGTGTTGTGGGCCGTACACACTCTCGGCGTCCACGCCAGCCAGGGGTTGGGAGGGACGTTCGTGCGGCAGGGTCCCTACCGATTCACGCGCAACCCGCAGTACGTCGCCGATATCGCCATGCTCTCGGGGTTTGCCCTGCTCTCCGGTTCGATGCTCGTCATCCCCGTGTGCCTGCTGGGAATTGCCTGGTTCGCACTGGCGCCATTTACCGAAGAGCCGTGGCTTCGCACACGCCATGGACCGGAATATGACGAATACATCAAGTTGGTACCGCGCTTCTTATGACGTCTATTCGACCACTCCAGTCGACCATTTCGCTCGACCATACCAGGCGCAGACATGCGAACGGTAAGTAAGTAGCCACATACGGCCACACGATGCACACGGCCGGAACGAATGCGAAACGACGCTGTCGTATGGAATGCAACCGAGCCTGCTTGCCATGGAGAGTTCGAATCATGAGAACACTACTTCGGGTGTCACGCATTCGCGATCCACGTTTCACCCTGTGGTCATCGGTATTGTTGTTGGTCGCCTTTTTGCTGTTTGGTGCCTGGGTCGAGTCAAGTGTCGATCTCAAACCCACTGCTCAGACATCGTTCGCTTTGTCGAAGCATCTGCTTCTGCACTGCCCTTCAAATCCCGCGGAGCCGGTCGATGCATCGACGGACAAAGCCCATTGCGCTGTGCCCACCGTGCCGGAGAACGTCTGCTAGATCCCGGAATTTCTACCGACACCCGTTTGGCCTATAAATCCGCCCCCGAAAACAGTGCGTCGATGATCGGGCATTCTGGAACATCGCCGCCCGCGCATTGTTGGATCATGTCCGACAGCACAGCCTCCAGGCGCCGCAAATCGTCAATTTTTACCCGCACACTGTTCAGGTGTTCTTGCGTAATTTCCTGGACCTCACCGCAGGTGTAGCTGTGTTCATCCACAAGCGCGAGCAGACCTCGCACCTCTTTCTGTGTGAACCCGGCCGCTTTACCTTTGCGGATGAAGGACAGGCGACGAAACGTAAGGTCATCGTAACGTCGATGTCCTCCCGGCCCCCGGGGGACCTCGGGCATCATGCCGATGCGCTCGTAATAGCGAATCGTCTCTATGCCGACGCCTGTTGCTTTCGAGAGTTGTCCGATTGTGAACTCATTGGCATTGTCAGACATGAAGCGCTTGATCCTGTAGTTACTACAGGGCTTACGATATCCGCAATCGATGCAAAAACAAGCAGATCCTGATGGAAACCACGGTCAGCAAACACCCAGTCGGTACGGCGGGATCGGATAACTTAAAAAGCCGAATGGCGGCGACGGGAAGCGTAATGGGCGCCGTATTGGCGTCTTCCTGCTGCATATTACCGCTGGTGCTTGTCACGTTGGGCGCAAGCGGGGCCTGGATCGGAAATCTGACGGTGCTGGCGCCCTACAAGCCGGCATTCGCCGCCGTCACCTTCGTATTTCTCGGGCTTGGATTCTGGCAGGTTTATCGCAAACAGGAAATCGCCTGTGAGGAGGGTTCGTATTGCGCGAGTCCGGCACCCAATCGCGTTGTCAAATCGGCGTTGTGGATCGCCACGATACTGGTGTTGCTGGCGCTGTCCATAGAATTCTGGGCACCTCTTTTCTACTAGACCTCGGAGAACGACATGAAACGACGCACTACCATTTTTGGCTTGGTCACCATCATGGCGATAGGCGGATTGGCCGCCGTGAACCTGGCACCGGCTGCATGGGCCGACTCGCCACCGGTCACACAATCAATCGAACAGACCCAGGTATTCACCGTCGAAAACATGACCTGCGCCGCCTGCCCGATTACCGTTAAAAAGGCAATGTCCCGAGTCGATGGTGTAAAAGACGTAACCGTCGACTACGACGCTAAAACCGCGACAGTGATTTTCGATTCCAGCCTGGCGAATGTGGCCGACATTGCAAGTGCATCGACAGATGTGGGCTATCCTGCGGCACCCATCGGCGATCACTAGCAAGTCCCTGGAGATCCTGATGAGCATTGCAGGATGACTACGATCACCCAGCTCGATGACAATGGCCAGGAAAAACCCGGGGGTGGTGCGGGACTGCACATAGCCGTCATCGGCACGGGTTCGGGCGCATTCGCCGCTGCGTTGAAAGCCGTGGAGGAAGGTGCCACGGTGACCATGATCGAACGCGGTGAAGTCATCGGCGGGACCTGCGTCAACGTCGGTTGCGTACCCTCCAAGATCATGATCCGCAGTGCGCAATTGGCCCATCAACAGCGCCATCATCCATTCGACGGATTGGATAAACACGAACCCTCCATCGATCGGCGGGCCTTGCTGGCACAGCAAAGCGCGCGAGTCGAGGAGCTGCGGGAGGCCAAGTACGAAAGCATTCTCGAAGGCAATGAAGCCATCGAGCTCATTCGCGGTTCTGCGTCGTTCTGCAATCCGAACACACTGTCTGTCACGAGAGACGATGGCTCCACAGTCGCGGTCACCGCAGATCGATTTCTGATCGCGACCGGTTCGGCGCCAGGTGTTCCGCCGGTACCGGGGCTCGGTGACGTGCCCTATTGGACATCCACCGAAGCGTTGTTCGCCGACACGGTTCCGAAGCATCTGCTGGTGATCGGTTCCTCCGTTGTCGCCGTCGAGATCGCGCAAGCCTACCGACGTCTGGGATCGAAGGTGACCATGCTCGCTCGCACCAGGCTGCTGTCCCGGGAAGATAAGGATCTCGGCGATGAACTGGCCGCAGCGTTCGAAGCCGAGGGTATCCGGGTGCTCATTGGGACCAGCGCCGACCGTGTTGATTTCAACGAAGGGATTTTCTCAACGACCATCGGTGACGAAACACTGTCCAGCGATGCGTTGCTGGTGGCGTCCGGGCGACCGCCGAACACGACGGACCTCAACCTTGCCTCGGCAGGTGTGGAAACGAACCCGGACGGCGCC
>QIDL01000166.1 GCA_003228415.1 Gammaproteobacteria bacterium
TCGGCGGCGTCATCCTGCTTGAATCTACCTTGAGCTTCCTCGGACTCGGCATCCAACCACCTATGGCAAGCTGGGGCGCCATGCTCACCAACGCCCAGGAAACCATATGGGAAGCACCCATGCTGGCGGTTTATCCAGGCGTCCTGATTCTGCTGACCGTCATCAGCTTCAATTTTCTAGGCGATGGATTACAGGATGCTTTTGACCCTCGCGCAGAGCATTGAGCACTCCCATACACCTTTTAACAGAACATCTCGCATTGTTTCGTAACCGGAATCCCTGGACTATCACCGGATGAGCAGTACGACTCCGGTAGAGAAGCTGTCCCTTAGAGTGAAGTTGTCCTATGGCGCACCGAGCTTCGCCGGGGCCGGCATGGCGATACCGATCGCCATTCATCTGACGATTTTCTACTCCGATACCATCCTCGTGCCCCTCGGCATCATCGCCCTCATCAAAGCGGTGGCAAGAGCGCTGGATGCCCTCACCGACCCACTCATGGGCTGGATGACAGACAGCACGCGCAGCCGCTGGGGCAGGCGGCGACCGTGGATACTCTTCGGAGCACCAGCGGCGGCTCTCACTTTCTACCTGATGTTCACACCCCCGGAATCACTCAGCGGTGCAAATGCTGCCGCCTGGTTCGCGGCGACCTACGCCTGCTACTACCTGTTTCACACCGTGTACATTATTCCGCACAACGGCCTCGGCCCGGAACTGACGCTGGATTACAACGAACGCAGCATGTTGTTTGGCATACGCGAAGGTTTCGTGGTGTTCGGCACCCTGGTGGCTGCGGTGTCACCGCCCATTTTCATTGAAGCCCTGGGCGGTGCGCGCGCTGGTTACTCGGGGTTCGCAGCACTGCTCGGCACGCTGCTGGTGCTGCTCTATGTGAATCTCATCGTGCAGGTCAAAGAGCGGGAAGACTTCATCGCCCGGCCGCCCAATCCACTGATACCGGGACTGCGCCGGATATTTCGCAATCGCGCCTTTCGCATCCTGCTGATTGTCTATCTCACCAGTTCCACCACCGGCGCAATTCCAGGGTTGATGATGCCGTACTTCACGAAATACGTGCTGCAGCCGGAAAATCCGGACCTCTGGCTCGCCATATTCCTGGCCGTGTATTTCGGTGCCGGCTTCCTGTTTCTACCCGTCTGGATCTGGCTGTCGCGTCGCTTCGAGAAGAAGCCTGTGTGGCTTATTAGTTTCGTACCCAGCATCACGGGATCCGCGATGTTGTTTTTCATGGGCCCGGGAGACATCTGGCCTACCCTGTTTATCCTCATCTGGGCCGGCGCCGCATTCAGCGCGGGCCTGTTCCTCGGGCCCGCCATGCAAGCCGATGTGATCGACTACGATGAGCTGTACACAGGCAAGAGAAGGGAAGCGCAGTATGGGGCTCTGTGGTCTGTCATGACAAAGTTCGTGGTCATTCCCAGTATGTCGATACCGCTGGCCATCCTCGCCTCCGTGGGATACCTGCCTAACGTGCCTCAGACCGATGAAGTGCAATTTGCGATCAGGGCAATATTCGGTCTCGGACCCGCCACGACCGCGACAATCGCTCTCTTCCTCGGCCTCATGTACCCGATCAGCCGCAAGGTACATCAGAAAATCTGGCAAGGTATCGAGCAGCTGAAACGGGGTGAAGGGGCCATCGATCCCATCAACGGCCACCAGATTCCGCCGCTTCTCGAGCGACATGAGGACGAAGATCAGGGCTGGTTTCTGGATCATTTCACATCCGGCGAACTCACCCTGGCGATGTCCAACGGTATTCGCGCCCTCAGGCGCCGGATTCTTTTTCTGCAGGCAGTATCCCTGGCGATACTTATTTCTGCGTGCACGGCCATCGTCGGTGAAATTCAGTTGGACGCAGCGCCCGGAATTCTTGCCGTGCTGTACGTGGTGGTGGCTGGGTTCGCGTTGGCAGCGATGCTTTTCCACCTGATCCGCTGGCAGGCCGCGCCGCGGTTGGAAGGCGTGACTGATGAGATGATCCTGGATCACATACGCATCAATCGGCTGCTGAAGGGCGACTCCAATCCTGCTTTGACTGCGGCTTAGCCTCCGACGGTGAGGAAGGCCGCAGGATCAACGATCAACGCCTAGGCATATCGGGATGCATGAGAGCGCCTTCGACCGGCTTGCAAAGCAGCTTTGACCAAAGCGGGTGCGGATGCCATCACATCATTTGCGAGCGATGCCTCTACTTTCGGGAAGTTCAAGAAATACCTCGTGCCGGCTCGATCTCTTTTAACGAAACCGAAATCAATTAGATAGCGGCGGCAGGTTACGTGATCCACGGTGGAACACATGTGGCCCAGTTGTACCTTGAGGAAATCATTCAGTTCGATTTCGGAATACGGGTATCGTCGCTGCAGCTCTAAACAGAAGATCGCGAGAATGATGTTTCGATGCTCGGGATGGCGGGGAATTCTATTCAATCTACCTTCCGGCAGAACCTTACGGAGTACCATGGATACTGCTTCTGTTGATGCGGGGTTGAACATGGATGTGCCTAGCGACATTCATCAATCGCACAGCGACGCCGGAAGCATGGCGGATAAGGGGTCGGCATGGTCTGGTCAGCCCTCACTTGCTCTGGTGTTGGCTGCAATACAGGTATATGCCCAGCGCCAGCCAAGTTTCTGCAATGGAGTAAATCCGGCAGAGGATACCGACTCCATGACTTTGTCAGCCGGTTCGAAATCGGGGTCGGGATGATGTTCGGTTATAGCCAGCATGCCGTTGGGTTTGAGGACACGCGCCGCTTCTTTAAGGAAAGACTCACGCTCCTGAATTTCGCCGAAGACGGTAACCATGGATATAGCATCAAACGAGTTATCGTCGAAAGGCAGCTCTTTTCCATCAGCCTGCTTCGTTTGAAAGTTGCTGATACCGGCTTTTGTCAGCTTGTCACTGGATTTCTGCAGCATTTCTGCCTGAATATCGAGCAGCACGAGTTCTCCCTGGGGAATTTTTCTAGCCACTTCAACACTGTAGTAGCCTGAGCCGGGCCCGACTTCCAGCACACGCGCATCGGGCGCGACAGGCAATCGCTGAGCCACCGTTCGAGCGGACATGATGATGCCTCTGCCTGGGAAGTCGAGGAACCATGTCATCTGGTGTGGGTACACGCCACGACCAAAGGCGTGAGACCAGATAGTGGCTAATTCATGAATCTTCACGCGGCTTCCTGTGAGGGCTAACGCCAGAACAGGCGGCGCACTGTGGCCGCTGGTTTTCCGGCGCTGGCAGGACAGGTGTCAGGTAGACGTG
>QIDL01000516.1 GCA_003228415.1 Gammaproteobacteria bacterium
CACGTGACATGATCGCCGGTACCGCCGGCCGACCCGATGCGGGTGCTGTTGGCGGAGGTAACTAGTGCACTGTTGCTATGAGACTTGCCGGTCTTTGTCTTTCCAATAGGGCTTGCGCAACTCCACCTTGAGGATCTTCCCGGAAGGGTTGCGTGGAATCGTATCCATCCAGTCTACCGACGTGGGGCATTTGTAGCCTGCTAGGTTGGCCCGGCAGTATTCAATCACACTGCGCTCGGTCAGCGAGTCGTCGGCTTTCGTGACGATGGCTTTCACTGTCTCCCCCCAGCGTTCGCTGGGTACTCCGATCACGGCAGCGTCTGCAATATCTTCATGCTTCATCAGCACGTTCTCGATCTCCGCCGGGTAAACGTTCTCACCGCCAGAGATGATCATGTCTTTCACCCGATCGTGAATGAACAGATAGCCTTCCTGCATGTAGCCGGCGTCCCCGCTTCTAAACCAGCCATCTTCGCGAATGGATTCCCGTGTCGCCTCGACGTTGTTCCAGTATCCGCGCATGATCTGTGGCCCACGGATCCAGATCTCTCCGACCTCACCGTCCGGCACCGGTTCCAACGTCTCGGCATCGAATATAGCCAGCTCGTGATTCGCCACCGCTTTACCGCAGGATCGCAGCAGATGTGCCCGGGGTCCGCCCGGATCGTGATCTTCCGGTGCAAGTGCGGTTATGGCACCAGTGCTTTCGGTGAGGCCATAGACGTGAATGAAGTCGCAGCCAAACACATCCATGGCATCCAGCAGCACCGCCTCGGTGATCGGTGAGGCACCATAGGTGATGGATTTCAGAGAAGAAAAATCGGTCTTCCGCGTTTTTGGCAAGCTCAACAGAAACTGCAACACCGCAGGAACAAAGAGGCTGTGTGTGATCGCGTGTTGTACGATGGCATCCAGGATCATATCCAGATCAACGTCTCTGAGCAGCACCGAATGGGCACCGAAGTACATGCCGGCCACGCCCCAACCGCTACCCGAGATGTGGAACAGCGGCATGCAGACCAGGTTCACCGAACTTTCCGCCAAGGCCACCATCGCAAGACCACCGGAGAGGCAGGCCATGAAGTTGTCATGAGTGAGCTCCACACCTTTAGGCAGGCCGGTGGTACCCGAGGTATAAAGCTGGTAACAGGTGTCCTGAGGCGAAACCTCCAGCATCGGATCCGTATCGGGTTGGTCGGCAATCCATTGATCAAACGTCGAGTGGCCTGTCTCACCCGGATCTCCCAGCACGATGACCCGATGGATGTGTTCCAGATTCATCTGCGACAGGTGTTCCAGGAACTCATCCCCAACGAGCAACACCTTCGCTTCACTGTTATTCAGGATGTACTCCATCTCAGGAACGGCTAATCGCCAGTTCACCGCAACCGAGACCGCATTGATTTTCGCACCCCCCATCAGGTAGACGAAATACTCCGGTAAATTCTTCCCCAGATAAGCCACACGATCGTGGGGACCCATCCCTTCGGCCAGCAACGCGTTTGCCACTCGATTACTGTCTGTCTCCAGGTGCCGATACGTCCAGGTGCGGCCATCATCAACGTACGAAAAATGTCACCCAGAGTCGATATGGTCATTAGCCCTTCCCCACTTCTGCACCCGCGAGACGTCGTCAACCCAGAGTCAGTTCAACCTTTGATGACCGGATTGGAGAGCGTGCCTATCGGCTTCACCTCGACTTCGATCACATCACCCTCGTCCATGAAAACCGGTGGCGTACGCGCGGCGCCCACTCCCGCAGGAGTGCCGGTGACAATGACATCGCCCGGGACCAGATCCAGGAATGTGGATGTGTACTCGATGAGTTCTGCGAAGCCGAATACCAGTAACCCTGCCTTGGCGTTCTGCATCACTTCACCATTCAACCGTGTGGTGATCTCCATTTCATCGAGATCACCCACCTCGTCCAGGGTCATCATCCACGGCCCGAACGGGCCGGTACCGGCGAAGTTCTTCCCCGCGGTGAACTGAGAGGTCTGACGTTGATACTCGCGAACGCTGCCATCGTTGTAAATGCCGAATCCAGCCACATGATCCATCGCGTCCTGCCGCTTGATACGACGCCCGGACTTACCGATGATCATGGCGATCTCGCCCTCGAAGTCGAGAGTTTCGGACTCCCGCGGGCGGACCATCGGTTGCCGGTGGCCCACCTGTGCCGCTGCAAAGCGTACGAAGATGGTGGGATACGCTTCTCCTCCACGGCCGGTTTCTTCCTGATGAGCCCTGTAATTCAGGCCGACGCAGAGAATCTTCTCGGGATTGGGGATAGTGGGCAGATAGGTCACTGCAGCCAGTTCGAGATCCGCCACGTCCCCGTATGGGGCACTGCCATCTACTATTCCCGCCGCTATAGCAGCCTTCAGGTCCGGCAGATCCGAGCGGCCGCCCACATTAACCACGCCGTTTCCGTCGCTGGTGAGATAGCCATAACTCTGAGCGCCACCCTGTTCGAACGTTAACCAGCGCATCAGTCGAACATGATCACGTTGCGAGCGATCTCACCGGTTTCGAGTTGCTTGAATGCCTCGTTCAAGTCCGAAAGCTTGATGTGTCCGGAAACCAGATCATCGAGATGCAGCTTGCCCTGCAGGTACAACTCCACGAAGCGGGGCATATCCACACGAAACCGATTGGAGCCCATGAAAGAACCCTGGATCTTTTTCTCGAACAGAAAATCCGGGCCATGCAGGGAAACCATGTCACCTGGGGGGATCATCCCGATTATTGTGGCGGTGCCTCCGTTGCGCAACATGCCAAAGGCTTGTTCGGCCGTGACCTTGAGACCGATCGCCTCGAAAGAGTAGTGCACACCGCCACCGCTCAACTCCTTCACCGCTTCAATCGGATCACACTCAGCGCCGTTCACCACATCGGTGGCGCCGAATTTTCTCGCCAGTTCCAGCTTGGAAGCCACCCTGTCCACCGCGATGATTCGACTGGCGCCAGCGATCGCGGCGCCGTTGACGCAGGATAACCCGACCCCCCCACAGCCGATCACGGCCACCGTTGCGCCCGGCTCTACTTTGGCCGTATGAATGACCGCACCAACACCGGTGGTCACCCCGCAGCCAATCAGGGCCGCGCGGTCCATCGGCATGTCGTCTCGAATTTTCGCGACGGCATGTTCATGCACCAGCATGTGCTCAGCGAAGGAGCCGAGATTGGCAAACTGTCCGACCGCGTTACCTTCCTGGCTGATGCGCGGTTCATCGTTTTTACCACGGCGAGTTTCCGGCTCCTGGCACAATGACATGTGGCCGGTCAGGCAGTGTTCGCAGTGACCGCAGAACACCGACAGACAAGTGATCACATGGTCGCCGGGCTTCACATAGTGCACGTCCGCGCCAACCTGCTCGACCACGCCGGCGCTTTCATGACCCAGCACCATGGGTGTAGCGCCTGGGTAAGTACCATTGAAAAAATGCAGGTCGCTATGACAAACCCCGGCTGCCACCGTGCGTATGAGCACCTCTCGAGGGCCCGGCTTGGCAACATCGATTTCTTCAACCTCCATGGGCTGATTGACTTCCCGGAATACGGCAGCCTTCATTGAGTCGTCCCTCCTAGAAAATTAGCAAAAACATGTCGTAGTCTTCTACGGTCAGTTTGCCCCACGCTCCTAGAGACGTGCAAGCTCACCGCCGACTAACGCATCGGCCGCATCGATGGCCGCAAACAACCCCTGTTCGTCCGCCACACCGCGCCCGGCGATATCGAAGGCGGTGCCGTGGTCGACCGAAGTGCGAACGAATGGTATGCCCATCGTCGCAGTGGTGCTCCGATGAAAATCGTGCACCTTGATCGCGATATGGCCCTGGTCATGGTACAGAGCGAGCACCACATCGAACTCGCCATCGATGGCGCGGTTGAACACCGAATCCGCCGAAACAGGACCGGTGACATCCATACCCTCGCCTCGAGCCTGGTCTACCGCCGGCAGCAACGCATCGATCTCTTCGCGACCAAGAAGACCATCCTCACCCGCATGGGGATTCAGAGCGGCAACAGCAATTCTGGGGTCCGGCAGCCCCCAGCCAGCCAGTGTCTGCCACGTAAGCCTGAGCTGTTTCAGCACGTTGTCGCAGGTTACGTAGCGTGCCGCCTCGATGAGCGACTTGTGAGTGGAAAGATGGACAACTTTGAGCCCAGGTGTCATGAGCATGGTCGCCGTCCGCTCGGCTCCGGTGAGTCGAGCCAGAATTTCCTGGTGGCCTATGTCCTTCACATAACCCGCTGCTTGAATCGCCGATTTGTTGATCGGGCAGGTGACCATGGCGGATACCGTCCCGTCCAGACAGTAGCCTGCCGCGATTTCAACGGCCGTCACAGCTATCCTGCCGCAACTCGCCTGCACTTCTCCGAAACGGAAATCCTGCGGTTGCCGTTCAATGTCTACCAGCCCAAAGAGATCGGTCTGAGTGGCTGGTGATTCCACCGTGGCAATGCTCGGCAGGCCAACGCCTGCCGCAGCCGCACCCAACTCCAATGCCCAGCGACTACCTACCAGGGTCAGCGGGCTTTTCGCGACCTGGCGTGCCAGCACCTTTGCTGCAACCTCGGGACCGATACCGGCAGGATCACCGAGTGTGATCGCAATGGGTTTTTTCATGCCCGTATTCTCCGCCTCTAGTCATCACGAGAATAACTGTATATATATACAGCATGAAGACGATGGGTGACCTGGTGAAATGCTTTCAGCTCTATGCGGTCTGCTCCGATTGCCAGCGCATGGAACGGGTGTCCGTCCAGTCATTGATCGAACGTCATGGGTCACACCTTACGATAGAGGCCGTGCGGCGTCGATTACAGTGCCAGC
>QIDL01000266.1 GCA_003228415.1 Gammaproteobacteria bacterium
ACCGCCATCCGGGCAATATCGTGGGTGTGATCGCCGCTGCCCGACCCGCAACCCGCAACCACATCCTCGATATCGCCGGGATCGAATCCCACTTTGTCCTGCAGGCCGTTCAACACCTGCGCCAGACAGCGCTGTGGGTGTACTTCGCTCAAGGCCCCAACACCGGGCTTGCCTCGCCCGCGTGGTGAGCGTACCGCGTCGATAATCCAGGCTTCTCGCATGGCTGCCCCTCAAAGGATCAATTGGAATCAGTGCCGCATTCTAACCGTTGTCAAGGAGGCAGCGGGATATCGTTCACATAGCCGGGCACGTGGTAGCCGCGTTGCACCGCGCCGCGCCGGGCGATCCGTCGATACCAGTCTTCCAGGTGAGGGTAGTTCACCCAATCGATACCCTGCCACTCGAATCGGGAGATCCACGGCCAGGTAGCCATGTCGGCAATCGAATAGCTGCCGGAAAGATATTCGGTTTCCGCCAGCCGGCGATCCAGAACTCCATACAGACGCGCCGCCTCATTCATGTAGCGGCTCTCCGCGTACGGCGATATGCCGGGGTTGAACTTCAGGAAGTGATGGGCCTGACCCAACATGGGACCGACGCCGCCCATCTGCAGCATCAGCCACTCGATGGTCTGCCAACGATCGTCGCCCAGAAAACGGTCGTGAGTCTCGGCGAGATAGAGCAGAATCGCACCCGATTCCATGAGACTTCGACCGGCTCCGGTGTCGACGATGGCCGGGATCCTGCCATTGGGGCTGATCTTCAGAAAATCCGGCTGCTGCTGATCACCGGCACCGATATTCACCGGGTGGACGGTGTATTCGAGATCCAACTCTTCCAGCGCGATAGACACCTTGCGGCCATTCGGAGTTGACCAGGTATATAACTCGATCATCGACAGCGGCAGGGTATCAGGCGGCGATCGCCCGGGACGCGGCACCCTGAGTTTCGAAAGTCAGCTGCGGCCACCCCCGTGCCACGGCGATCTTGCTGAGCGCCGGCTTGGCGTTGGCCGCCACCGGTCGGCCTACCGCCTCGAGCAGAGGCAGATCTTCGCAGCTATCCGTGTAGAAATACGCATCGTTGAGATCTGCTCTGATATCCAGCGAATATTGGAGCGCGGCGGTTTTCTTCCCAGCGCCGTGACAGGGTGTGACCCTTCCGGTGATGACTCCGCGGTCGATCTCGAGTTCGGTACAGAACATCTTCTCCACACCCAGAGCGCGTGCAACGGGCGCTGTCTGATAGTGAGTCGCAGAAGTGATGATCGCCACCTGATGCCTCTTCTGTCTGTGCGCATCAATGAGCCGCCCCGCCTCTTCGTATATCAAGGGCCGAAGGCGACGCTCAAATGCCCGTTCCCCGAGTTCGACCATCTCACGTTCGGTCATGCCCACCAGCTCCTGCACGGTAGCCGTGAGCAACTGATGATAGTCCGAACGGCCTAGACCCCAGCCGAGAAAGATACCGGCGTGGGCAATGATCCGTTTTGGAGACATTGAGCCACTCCACATCTTTTCGAGCGCCAGCGCGGTGATGGAGTATCCCGCGATGAGGGTCCTGTCGAGATCGAAGTAGGCAACCACACTCTCATCTTCAGGCACGGCCGCGAGCCTTTCGACATAGTGATCGAATTTCGTTACAAGTTTTGCTGCCCGCCCCATATTGATATCAAGTCTTTCTTAGAATCTTTCTTAGAGTCTGGCTTAGAATCTGGCGAACGGATCGGCCCGTCTGCCAATGCTGCTTCGTTGCGCTGTTGTCCCCGACTGAGACGCGAATTTAACCGTTTAGCGCCGGATAAAGCCAGACCTCTGTGATCCACCTCACACTTCAACCACTTCGAGTTTGAGGTACACCCATCGATGGGTGAGTCTTAGCCAGGAGTAACAGACCAAAAACCGTTTCATATGCAGACAGCGGACGTCCTGCCATGGTCCAGGTAACGATCTGGTCCATACCGCCTCTACTCGCGGCCCTTGTTGGAGTGAGTGCCTACTTGCGAATCCGGAAAATGAATCGGGTTCCCGGTATGCAAGCCCTGCTGGCGCTGCTGGCGGCAATGCTGTTCTGGGCCGGGGCTCAGTTCATCGGTTCGGTGTTTACCGTCGCCAGCATCAAGCTGATCGCGACCAAATTCGCCTATTTCGGCATCGTCATCACCCCGGTCGCCTGGCTGACTTTTGCCGTCAGCTATAGCCGTCGGCAGATGCGCCTGCCCGCCCTGGCCCTCAACCTCATCTGCGTCATCCCGCTGATTACCATTGTCCTGGTCATGACCAACGAGTGGCACCATCTGATCTGGTCAGAGGTCCGGTTTATCGAAACCCACGGTGTCTTTGGCATGGTGACCAGCCACGGAGCCTGGTTCTACGTCCACGCCATCTATTCCTATGGCCTGCTGGTGGTTGCCACCACGATCCTCGCCTGGTCCATAGGCCATACCACCGGCGAATGGAAGCCGGTGGTGGCGGTGGTGGCAGCGCCATTGGTGGTTTGCCTTGCCAACCTTTTCTACCTGTCCCCCCTGAATCCGGCGCCCTGGTTCGATATGACAACCCTCGGCTTGGCGGCGGCGGCGATGATCCTGGACAGTGGTGTGTTGCGCTACGGTGTGTTGAAAACCATGCCTGTCGTTCGCGATCGCGTAGTGGAGCAGCTCAGCGATGGCGTGATCGTGATCAACCACAGCGGCCTGATCATCGACATCAACGACTCGGCGCTCAAGACTCTGCGTACTTCCCGCTCGGAACTGTCAACCAAGTCGATCGCCGATTTCGTCACCACGGTCACGCTCAAGGATCTGACCAACTTCGATCATCCTCACCGTTCGGGTGTCGATATCACCTTGCGCGGCCGCGCCTATGATGTGAGTTCCTCATCGCTCGACCATACCAACCCCGATGCCGACGTTGTCCTGGTACTGCGCGACGTGACCGATCGCAGAAAGACAGAACAGGACTTGCGGCAGGCTAAGAAAGAAATGGTCCGCCTCGCCCACACCGACTACCTTACGGGCCTCCACAACCGCAGGTTTTTCATGCAGCGTCTGACCGAAGAGATCGAGCGTGTCCGGCGCCATGGCGGCCAGCTGTCCGTGTTGTTGTTCGACCTCGACTACTTCAAGAAAATCAACGATCTGTGCGGTCACTACGGCGGCGATCAGATACTCAAATCGGTCGCGGAAGTCTCCATGGAGGTCAAACGAATTATCGATATAGCGGCGCGGATCGGCGGCGAAGAGTTTGCCTTGCTGTTGCCAGAGACCGATCAGACCGGC
>QIDL01000191.1 GCA_003228415.1 Gammaproteobacteria bacterium
AACCTGACCAGAACAGCCGCTCTCGAACAGACACACGATCTGCTCGCCAGCGTGGGTATTCCCGATCCCGCAGCTCGAGCCAACAGCTATCCTCACGAGTTGTCCGGCGGGATGCGACAGCGAGTCCTCATCGCCATGGCGCTGGCCTGTGAGCCGGACGTGCTCATTGCCGACGAACCCACCACCGCTCTGGACGTTACCATCCAGGCTCAAATTCTGGATCTGATGCACGACCTGCAGTCCCGCATGGGGACCGCAATTCTCTTCATCAGCCACGACTTCGGGGTGGTTTCCCAGATGGCGGATGATATTGCGGTCATGTATGCCGGTCGGATTGTCGAACAGGGCTCGGCGGCCGACGTGCTGGAAACACCCACACATCCTTATACCCGAGCGCTGCTCGCCACCACCCCCCGCTTCGATACCACGGTCAGAAAGTTGAGCGCCATCAGCGGCCGTGTGCCCGGCCCGCACGAGAGAGACCAGGGTTGTCATTTCAGATCTCGTTGCACGGTGGCCGAGGCACAGTGCGGGCTGGAGCATCCCCGGCTCATCGCCAAGACAGCCGGACACTTCTGCTCCTGTCACGTGGTGAACGCCGATGACTGAAACGCTTCTCCGCGCCGAAGGACTGACCAGACGATTCGGGACCGTTGTTGCTGTCAACAATATATCGTTGCGCATTCACAAAGGCGAAACCCTGGCCCTGGTTGGCGAGAGCGGCAGCGGCAAGACCACACTCGGGCGCATGATGGGCCTGCTGCTTGCTCCGAGTTCCGGGAAGCTCGAGCTTAAAGGCACGAATGTCTTGAATTTGAATCGTCGCGCGCTCAAGCCGCTGCGCAAGAACGTCCAGATGATTTTTCAGGATCCGGTTTCTTCACTGAATCCACGTCATACCGTGGAACACATCCTCACCGAACCGATGCGTAACTACGGTCTGTACACCGGCACCGAGCGCTCGGTGCGGGTGGCCGATCTGCTTGACGCCGTCGGTCTATCAGGCGAGGCGCTCGGGCGCTACCCTCACGAGTTCAGTGGCGGACAGCGTCAGCGCATCACCATCGCCCGGGCCCTGGCGCTCGACCCGGAATTCATCGTCGCAGACGAGCCCGTCTCGGCTCTCGATGTCTCTGTACAGAGTCAGATTCTCAATCTGCTCGCCGAGTTGAAGGAAAAATATCGACTCGCCTTTCTGTTCATCAGCCATGATCTGGCGGTCGTCCACCATATCGCCGATCGTGTGGCGGTCATGTATCTGGGTAACATCGTCGAGATCGCCTCCAGGCGTTCGCTTTTTTCCACACCCTGCCATCCCTATTCCCGAGCGCTGCTGAAGTCGGTACCTGAGATCCGTGCGGGCAAACGGCGACTTGGACAGGTGCTGCGGGGAGATCCACCCAGTCCCTCCGATCCTCCGCCGGGCTGCCATTTCCATCCGCGCTGCGCCCATGCCAGCGAACTCTGCCGCACCACCGCACCAAAGCTGATACCAAAAAAGGACCACCCCGAGCACCTCATCGCCTGCCACCACCCGGATTCAGAACCATGAGCGGTTACCTCTTCAGCCGCATCATTCAGTCACTGCTGGTGCTGCTGGTCATGTCTTTCGTGATCTACTCGCTCATCGGTCTGATGCCCGGCGACCCGATCGACCTCATGATCAGCGCCGATCCCTACATGACACCGGCAGACGCCGCCCATCTGCGTTCCCTGTATGGACTCGATCTGCCCGTCTATGAGCGATACTGGAACTGGTTCGTGGCGGCACTCGGGGGCGATTTTGGATATTCGCGTCTCTACAACCAACCGGTCGCTCAGGTACTGCTTCCCGCCCTGGCAAACTCCATCCAACTGCTGGTCCTGGCGCTGCTGATATCCATCAGTGTGGCGGTGCCGGCGGGCGTGCTGGCCGCCTACAAGCAGCGGTCGATCCTGGACTACAGCGTCAATCTATTCGCCTTTGCCGGTATTTCAATTCCGCAGTTCTGGCTGGGTCTGATGCTGATCATGTTATTCGCCGTGGTACTCGGCTGGCTGCCTGCCGGTGGCATCGCGTCCGATGGCGCCAGTATCGGCGAACAGCTACGTTACCTGGCGCTACCCGCAATCACCCTGACGATGACGAGCATCGGCAGCCATGCGCGTTACGTGCGCTCTGCAATGCTGGAGGTGTTGAGACAAGACTACATACGTACCGCGCGAGCCAAGGGCGCAAGCGCGACGCGTGTCATCTGGCGCCACGGGCTGAAGAACGCTCTCATTCCCTTCGTTACCGTGCTCGCCCTCGACTTCGGCTTCCTGTTCTCCGGTGCGCTGATTGTCGAGACCATCTTCGCCTGGCCAGGCATGGGTCGTCTGATCTTCGACGCCATTATGGGCAACGACTACAACCTGGCGCTATTGGCCCTCATGCTTGCCACGACTCTGGTGTTGACCGGTAACCTGCTGGCCGATCTCTGCTACGCCTGGCTGGATCCGCGTATCAAGCTGGGAGATCGGCCATGAACAAAAATTCACCGATGCGCCTTGCCTTGAAACGTTTGCGCCGTCACAAGCTGGCCATGGCAAGTATCGGCCTGCTGATCGCCCTGGGTATTCTCGTCAGCGGAGCCGACCTGATCGTTGCCTGGCTGGGAGTCGACCCGAACACGGTGGACCTGCTGAATCGAGTCGCAACTCCCTCTGCCGAACACTGGCTTGGCACCGACGAGTTGGGTCGCGACGTATTTGCCCGCCTTGTTTACGGTGGCCAGGTTTCCATGTTCGTGGGTCTTACCGCGGCCACTGTAGCAGCCACCATCGGCACCATCATCGGCTTGTCGGCCGGCTATTTCGGCGGCCGCCTGGATCTTCTACTGATGCGCATGACAGACAGCGTGCTGGCTCTGCCTGCACTCCCGGTATTGATCGTGCTGGCAGCCCTCGATCTGAAGAAACTCGGGCTTCCGGATGAGATCGCCTACTCCGAGAACGTCAGCTTTTTCAGGATCGTTACCATAGTCGCCCTGCTCGGCTGGACGACGGTGGCACGCCTGGTGCGCGGCGCTACGCTCAGCATCAGGGAGCGTGACTTCGTCATCGCTGCCGAAGGATCCGGTGGCAGTCACTTCACGATCATGTTCAGACACATCCTGCCGAATCTGATCTCGTCAATCATCGTCGCCGTCACCTTATCTGTCGGCGGCGTCATCCTGCTTGAATCTACCTTGAGCTTCCTCGGACTCGGCATCCAACCACCTATGGCAAGCTGGGGCGCCATGCTCACCAA
>QIDL01000270.1 GCA_003228415.1 Gammaproteobacteria bacterium
GTGCTGGAGGAGCTCGATCATGCCCTCGCCAGAGGCGCAAAGGTGTATGCCGAGCTGTCCGGCTACGGAGCCACGTCCGATGGATATGAAATGGTTGCACCTTCGGGAGAAGGTGCGGTTCGGTGCATGCAACTGGCGCTTGCGACGGTCGAACAACCCATCGACTATATCAACGCTCATGGCACCAGCACTCCGGTCGGCGACATGGTGGAGCTCGAAGCCATAAGAGAAGTATTTGGGGATAGCTTGCCCGCCATAGCCTCCACCAAATCCCTGACCGGGCATGCGCTCGGCGCGGCGGGTGTCAACGAGTCGATTTACTCGTTGCTGATGATGCAGGAAGGTTTCATCTCGGCGTCGGCAAATATCGAGACCCTGGATCCGCAGGCGGATGGCTTTCCCATCGTCTCCGAGCGCCGCGATGATGCGTCGTTGAACGCGGTGATGTCCAACAGCTTTGGATTTGGCGGGACCAATGCGTCCTTAGTATTCGTTCGCCACTAGAATCTGTTCCGGTTCCCTGTCTGGCAGCGCGATGCTGTGGTCGCGACTGAACTGGTAGTCCTTGAAGATGTGCTCCGCGGTGAGCAACTGGTAGGAACCGTCGGCTCGCTCGAGGCTTGTGTCCTTCAATCGGTAGACCAGGTGTCCGCAGGTATAGCAGTTGTTCTTGCTGAAGTGATAGCACAGACAGATCTTGTCGTGAACGGCGAGCTTCTGTCCTCGCTTGCCGGTGGCAACGGCTTCGTAAGCATCCAGGTAGGCACACTGTCCTTTTGTGTCCAGAGCGTAGCCAAACGGTTCGCACTGAGGTTTGACATTGGAGTCGAGGCAGGGGCTGGTCCTCAGCATGCGTAACGGGTAGCCGGTGGGCGAAACCCCGGTGACCACCACGTCCTCCTCGGCGGCGCCGAAATAAGCCTGCTTGGCTCGCTCCGACAAACCGGCTTCCTCGCTGACCGTGAAGCGGGTCGCCACCTGCACAGCGGCGGCTCCGGCCTGAAGATACTCCACGGCATCGGTTCCGGTAAAAATACCCCCGGCCGGTATCACCGGGATGCTGAGAGACTCGGCACGCAGATATTCCACCACCTCTTGAAAAATGGTTTCGAGACGATACTGATGCCAATCGTCACCAAATCCCAGGTGCCCGCCAGCGAGCGGACCTTCCACCACGATGTAGTCCGGTAACCTCGATGCGCGAGAGGCGCTGCGGAGAAAGATTTTCAACGCCCGGGGGCTGGAGACGATGATGCCGACGGCGGCATCTCGAAAGCGCACGTTGTCTTCGATCATACGTAGAGAATGGGTGTGCAGTCCGGCCGACAGGGTAATGCCATCGATCCCGCCATCGAGCGCTCCGTTCAGGCGAACCTTCAGCGTCTCCGCAGGCGCAGCCATGGTCAGCTTTTCCATGATGTTGATGAACACGCCACCGCTGCCGTGTTTTTTTGACATTGCTGTCTCGACGATTCGCCGTTGGGCGAGATAGAGATCGTCGAGATCGAATTTCACCCTCGACTTGTCCAGATCGTCCTTGCTGTCTCCATGCAGGGCAGCCTTGCGTTTGGTGAATCGAGTTTTGTTGTGATGGTCGGAGACATGCAGAGTCATGGCGTCCGAGATATGGCCGATGCCCCCCAGCCGGGCAGCCTCCAGCGCCAGATCGGCCGTGGAGATATCGACGCCCATCCCGCCGATCATCAGGGGTACGAATTCTCTGCCGCCTTGTTTTCCCCCGAGGATGAGCCGGTAGTCATCGACCACGTCGCCCATAGTAATCTCCACGCGCCATCGGCATGTCAAAGGCGGCACCTTACGATCGAGTTGGAAGCGGGCCTTTGATCTCCATCAAATGAGGGCTAGATTGTGCAGACTTCCTTACGCTTGTCGCAGTCTGGAGCGATCAGTCCTGCTTCAGGTTGTCGTAGTAAGGCATCTCGACCTCTTTCTCTCCTTTCTTATCCGGCTTAACGGTGTCATCGCGGGCGGATTCTTTGCCTGCGGAAGTGTCCCCATACACCGCGTCGAGATCGGTAATGACGTTGATGCACGCGGGCTTGCCGGAATCCAGAGCGTTTTTCACGGCGCTGCCGATATCGTCGAGATTATCTACGAAGGCGCCATGGCAGCCGAAACCTTCCGCCACCTTGTCGTAGCGGCTTTCCCCCAGTGTGGTCACTACCAGGCGGTTACTGCCGAACATGCTCTGCTGGCCGTGAACACACATACCCCAGGCCTTGTTATTGAGCACGATGGTGACAATGGGCAGGTTGTGCCTGACCATCGTGTCGAACTCCTGGATGTTGAGACCCACCGAGCCGTCCCCGACGACACAGACCACCCGCGCATCCGGGAGCGCGACCTGAGAACCCATGGCGAAAGGCATGCCGATGCCTAAGCAGCCCAGATAACCGTGGCCCGTATACTGTCCCGGCGCGCGCGCTCTGGAAGTCAGTTCCGCCCACTGAGACGTTTCTCCGCCGTCGCCGCAGATGATGGTGCCTTCTGGCAGCGCATTCATGATTTCGCGCAACGCGGCATACGGATGCACCGCAGCGGGGGTCTGGCTCTGGGCTTCGGCGTAAGCGCTTTCGTGCCAACGGCTGGCTGAGTGCACGGCGCTCGACCAGGCACTCCAGTCCGGCCAGGTGAGACCGGCTGCAGCCAGGTTCAGGGCGGCGGCGGTTTCCTTGCAGTCCGCATTGATCGAAACGGTGACCGGACGCAGGCGTCCCAGTTCCCGACCGTCGATGTCTACCTGGATGAGTTTGCAGTCCTCGGGCAGCAGGCGGTCACCGGCCGTGAACATGCCGAAGCGGGCCCCGAGCCACAATGCGACATCCGGTTTGCCGATCCCCATGGCCGAAACCACGCCGAGATTGGATAGCGCGTAGCCCGAAAGTGGATGATCAAAGGGTAGAGTACCCAGCGCCTTGTTGTTGGCGAATACCGGAATACCGGTGCTTTCTGCGAACTCGCGGACAGCATCGGCGGCTCGCGATAACAGAACGCCACCACCGGCGACGATCACGGGATTTTTGGCACTCTGCAGTAATGCCAGAGTATCCGCCAGTTGGCTGTCCGTAGGAGCGGGAGCGCTATCCGATTCGATGAACGTGGGGATAGACACTTCCTTTTCCACCGGTGCGAAGAGCACGTCGATCGGCACCTCCAACAATACCGGTCCTGGAGTTCCGGACCGGGCGGTTCGAATGGCATGCGCCACCATGTGCGGAATCTGGTCGGTACGAGTCACCTGGGC
>QIDL01000535.1 GCA_003228415.1 Gammaproteobacteria bacterium
GCCATCAGGTTGCCGAAGCCGGTCGCGCTTCCGGACAGTGTCAAAAAAGTGGATATTGTCAAATTAGGGAGGTCGAGGCTGATCACACCGGCCGGCGAGAGCTGGGACGTGTGGTTTGATCGCAAAGGTGTTGCTGATGACTTCATGCTCGAGCGAGAACAACCCGAGCATCAGGAGCGGGAATCAATGTGATGATCAAATATATGTTGGATACCAACATATTGATCTACACGATCAAGAATCGCCCGAAGAAAGTCAGAGACGCATTCAAGAAGCACTCAGAATTCCTGGCAATGTCAACAGTAACGCTGGGTGAGCTTATATATGGCGCTGAAAAATCACTTCAATCAGCTCGCAATCTCGCAGATATCGAATCCTTGGCTGCTCGATTGGAGGTCGTTCCTTTTGACGATGAAGCGGCAATACACTTCGGCCAGGTCCGGGCTGAACTGGCCAAATCGGGCAAGATCATCGGTCCATACGACCTGATGATAGCCGGGCACGCCCGTTCGCGCGGATTGATTCTTGTGACGAATAATATGCGGGAATTCAAACGTGTCCCCGGGCTGCGGGTAGAAAACTGGGTCCGTTGAGCGGTTCGCAATGCAACAAGAAACCTACTGCATGAAGCAAAGAATTGTAGTGGGCCCCATGATGGAGCAGGGATGCAGTATCATAAAAAAGATAATAAAAACAATAAGTGACGGCGTGTTATTTTTTCGTGTCGCACCGATAAGAGCAAAAGGTGCCGAGTTTATTTTTCAAAGCATACTTACAGCATAGACGATGACACCCATCAAATACGCAGGGTATTTCTCGTCCTTTCACAGAGAAGTCGATTCCTTTTTGCTGGGTGTCCCGAATTTCTTTCGATTTCCTGTTACGGTGTTTTTCTATTGCCCCCCGCCGCGGAACCGCATCATCAGGTCGTATCTCGTCCGCTGGAGCGAGGCGGGTGGCAAGGCGCCTTGCCTGGCCACACGAAGTGCCTGGCGTAGGCTTCTTCGAGTCTGGAATCGCCGCTCTTCGAAAATCTCAGGCGTTGCTTCGGGCCCTTGCCCCAGCGCGCATACACCGTGATCGAAGGTACGAGGTTGAGATCATGGGCGTGCAAGCGGAGGATGCGCAGCAGCCGGGATGATCGCGTGAGATTGCAATTTATGACCTGCTCCAGATACGGCACCCGTCCGCGACGCCAGTCTTCAAGGCGTTCCGGCAAGAGCAAGTCCATGCGGACCAGGACATCGACTGCGGTAACGACCTTGCCCTCTGCGAGAATCTGCTGCGTAGCTCTTTCAATTCGCGGATACAGCGGATCTCCGCGGTAGGTGTCAACGGTCACTGTAGGCTTCGAATGTGTGGTTTTTCTGCTCATCAAGGTAAACCAGACCAATGGCGGCAACGTAAGACATCGGCTGCCTCCTGTCGAGGCTCGGTAGTGGCGACTGGCCCGGACCCGTACTGACCAGGCGGCGGAAGACGATCGGGTTTCCTGGCCCGGTCTGCCCCTGAATTCAAGTTGCAGCAGCCCGTTGTTATGATTCACCCCCATCCCGATAAGGATCAGGTCCATGTACGACGAGTTGATCAGAGCCCTGCGAAAAGTAGATCGGCCGGGCACAGTTTGCACCGGGAGCGATCGGCCGCTGACGATGCCGGGCCTCGTGGTCGACGGGCTCGGCACGCTGTGCTTGCCGCTGGGAAAGACGCAAGCCCGCCAATTAATCAAGCTGTGCCGGCAGGCACCCTACGGCAAGGGAACGCAGACCGTGGTGGATACAGATGTGCGACGAGTATGGGAACTCGATCCTGGCCACTTTCAATTGACAAACCCGAAATGGGAGCAATTGATCGCGTCGATTGTCGATGATGTGAAACAGCAATTTGGACTTGAGGACCGACAGCTCACTGCACATCTGTACAAACTGCTGATGTACGAACAAGGGAGCTTCTTCCTGCCACATCGTGATGGTGAGAAACTTGACCGGATGGTGGCCACGCTGGTGGTTGCGCTGCCGTCGGTTCATGAGGGGGGTGAGCTCATTGTCTGGCACGACGGCCGACAGCACGAGATCCTGTTCGCCGGTGCTGCCTCGGGGCACGAGCTGAGTTACGCCGGATTTTACGCCGATTGCCAGCATGAGGTGAGACCACTGCGCAGTGGGTATCGATTGAGTTTGACCTACAACATGACGCTCGCGAAGCCGCGCGGTCGGCAAGGGATCGGCGCGCCATCGTACGGCCCGGTCGCTGCTGTGATCGGCGAGCTTCTCGACAGCTGGCGCGAAGAGTCCGACTCGCAAAAACTCGCCGTCATGCTCGATCATCGTTATACGCAGGACGGGCTAACCGTTGACAAACTCAAGGGCTTTGATCGGGCCCGGGCCCAGGTGCTGTTCGAAGCCGCCGAGCGAGCGCACTGCGTCGCTCACCTGGCCCAGGTTACGCTGTGGCAGCACGGCTCCGCCGAAGGCGGATTCGACGATTACTCCTATGGCCGGGGTCGCGGATACGGTTGGTCTTATGACGAAGAAGAGGACGAGACCGACAGCGACTACGAGATGGGCGAAATCTTTGACGAGAGCCTGTCGGCCAATCACTGGTCAGACCGGCAGGGTCGCAAGGTCCGGCTCGGTGAGATACCGCTGGACGAAGATGAAATCGTTGGGGAGACGGCGCTTGACGACGCAGACCCGAGTCGCGAGGACTTCGAAGGCTTTACCGGCAACGCCGGCATGACGCTGGAGCGATGGTACCATCGCGCCGCGGTTGTAATCTGGCCACAGGAGCAGCACTTCGCGATGCTTTGCGGGGCTGGCACCGATGCTGCGATCGGTGGCCTCGAGCCGATGGTAGAACGGCTCAAGCGGGCGTCGCCAGTCCGGCAGGCGGCGCAGCGTGAGGAATGTCTGGCTTTCGCAGCCGCGATCATCGACTCGTGGCAGCCGGATCATGAAACGCGGGTCCAGGACGAGGAGGACGCGATTGATCGGAATGTCTTTCCGGCATTGCTGTGTGACTTGGATGATCCTGATTTGCTGCGCCGCTTTGTGTCGCAAATCATGCCTCGCGATGGCGAGATACAACTCGACAAAGTTTTTCTGGAATTCTGCAAGCTTCATGGCTGGGGAGGCTTTGCATCGGAATTGAAGGAAGTCGTCGAAACCACCAACGCAGCGACCATCGCCCGCAACGCCGGGCTGCTGAAAATGCTCTGCCGGCAACGCGACAAGAACCCGGATCGCATTGCACTTTG
>QIDL01000538.1 GCA_003228415.1 Gammaproteobacteria bacterium
TGAGATCCGGCAGTTCAGGCATTCTGCAGGCCGGGCTCCCCGGTCCGCACGATGGTCTTCCAACGCCCGCGTTTGAAGCGCCAGATCAGCATGCTCGCCTTGAGAAGATAGTCACCAATCAGCGCAGCGTACACCCAGACAACAGGCAGGCCCATATAGGTCGCAATGGCCGCGAGACCACAACGCATACCGATCAGGCTGAACATGGTGGCCATCAGAGGGAAGCGAGTATCGCCCGCCCCTCGAAGACTGCCACCAATGGAAAAATCCACCGCCAGCAGCGGCATCATCGCACCGAGCAGATAGATGAACTCCACGGTCCGAGCCACGGTCACCGGCGCATCACCAACGAAGAACAGCGTCAGCTCACGAGCGTAGAGCATGATGACCCCGCCCAACGATCCCATTGCGACCATGGCGAGTCCCATGGAGCGCCAACCACTCTTCGCTGCACGTTCCGGGTCTCCTGCGCCAAGATGCTGGCCCACCAGGGTGGATCCGGCAATGGAGAAGCCGAACCCGACGGTCATGCACACCTGCAGCACGTTGATGCCGATATTGTAGGCCGCGAAGGCTTCGGTGCCGTAGAAATTACCTATCAGCATCAGGAAGATAAAAAAGCCGAACTGAAAAACGAACTGTTCGAGCGCCGCAGGATAGCCGATGTCCAACAGCCGCTTGAGCCGATCTCTGCGCCACCAGCCACCGCCGATATGTTTGACCCGGAATTTCTGCTTGACCCACAGAACCACCAGCATCAATCCGCCGAAGGTAAAGGCCAGCCCGGCGGCAACAGCCGCGCCCGCAACACCCATTTCCGGGAAGCCGTAGCTGCCGAATACGAATAGATACAGCAACGGGATATTCAGAACATTGACACCACCACTGATCCACAGCGGTGACCAGGCATCTCCCGAAGCGCGCAGCGCTGCGCTGAGAATGAAATTGACCGCGAATGCCACATTGAAAAGACACAGCCAACGAATGTTTTCCGCCGCCATGGCAAGCGTCGCGGGATCGAGACCGAAAACGCCCGCCACAGCCGGGGCGAAGAAATATCCCAGCACCGTGACCGCAAGCGACAAGGCACCTGCCAGGACCAGTGAGGCCATGGTGACGCGGCTCGCTTCGCGATAGTCGCCGGCACCCCAGGCACGGGCGACCAGCGCAGTGGTTCCCGCGCTGACCGCCATCAGAATCGCCTGCATCGCAAAAAATACCCGCTGACCGGCACCTACCGCCGCCAGAGCCTGGGGACCCAGCTCACCGATGAACTTGGTCTGCACCATGCCAACCACGGTGAACGAGAGGTTGCCGAGGATCGACGGAAACGCCAGCTGCCAGATCCCCGGGCGCAGGTTTCCCTCGGAACCCGCAATTTGTTCGGAACCCGCGCCTTCACCCCGTTTCGATACCGATTTCTGTTCTCTGAGCACTTGGGTGCGTTACCTCATTCTCACTGCTAGTATTCTCTGCTCTCTACCGGGGATGAATATGGCCGAATACACCGATATCGCCGTCACTCACGAAGACTACGTGACGACGGTGGAAATCCAGCGCCCACCTGCCAACTTTTTTGATCGCAGCCTGATCACTCAGATTGCCGATGCGTTCGATAGCGCAGACGAGGACGCCGATTGCCGGGCAATCGTGCTTGCATCACAAGGAAAACACTTCTGCGCCGGAGCGAATTTCGGCTCAGGCAGGAATGACGATTCCGGAAGCAGCGATTTTACCGAGGAAGGCTTCAAGAACACCACCGGAATTCTCTATCGGGAGGCCGCGCGTCTGTTTGCCAACAAGACCCCCGTCATCGGCGCCATTCAGGGAGCCGCCATCGGCGGCGGACTCGGCCTCGCGCTGGTACCGGATTTCCGGGTTGCCGCCCCGGAAGCCCGGTTCGGCGCCAACTTCGTCAAGCTTGGTATACATCAAGGCTTCGGAATATCGGTCACGTTACCACGCATCATCGGTCAGCAGCAGGCGACACTGATGCTACTCACCGGTCGGCGGGTCAGCGGCGCAGAAGCCCTGGACCTCGGACTGGTGGACGTGCTCACCGATCAGGATCAGCTTCGGGCAGAAGCCACCAGGCTGGCCAGAGAGATCGCGGAGAATGCCCCGCTGGCGGTCGCTTCGGTACGAGCCACCATGAGAGCCGACATCGCCGAACAGGTGGCTCGCGCCACCGACCATGAGCTCTCGGAACAGCAATGGCTGCGCACCACCGAAGACGCCCAGGAAGGCATCCGGGCGGTTGCCGAGCGCCGTCCCGGTAACTTCCAGGCCAGGTAGAGGCATATTCATGAACATCGGTAAGCTTGGGATCTGGTATTTTTTCGATGGGCTGCCTGCTCCGGCAGCTGCCGAGGCTGCGAAGCGCATCGAATCATTGGGCTATGGCACACTCTGGATTCCGGAGACAGTAGGGAGACATCCCTTCGTCCATGCAAGCTGGCTGCTGGCAAACACGGCTGAGCTCATCGTGGCCACCGGGATTGCCAACATCTACCACAGGGAGCCGGGTGTGACCCTGGCCGCACAGAATGCGTTGAACGAGCAATCGGGCGATCGTTTCCTGCTGGGGCTGGGAGTTTCGCACAAGCCGCTGGTCGAAGGTGTACGCGGCCTGGACTACGGTCCGCCGGTACCCACCATGAGACGTTATCTGGAAGGGATGGCCAACGCGCCCTATCAGGGCATTCCACCCGTAGCGAAGCCACCGACCGTGATCGCCGCTCTCGGACCGAAAATGCTGGAACTGGCTCGGCAACAGACCGATGGAGCCCATCCCTATTTCGCGTCACCCGATCACACCGCCATGGCCAGAGAGATTCTGGGTCCGGACAAGATGCTCTGCGTGGAGCAGAAAGTCATCCTGGAGCAGGATCCCGTCAAGGCCAGAGATCTGGCTCGACCGGTGGCATCGATGTACCTCGGTCTTCCCAACTACCGCAACAACTGGCTGCGTATGGGGCTCGATGAATCTGATCTCGAGAATGGCGGTTCAGACAAGTTCATAGACGCAACTTTTGCCTGGGGTAACGTGGACAAGGTCAAGGCACGCATCCAGGAACATTTTGACGCGGGCGCCACACACGTGTGCCTGCAACCGGTCAATCCCAACGGCAATTTCGGTGACCTGCACTGGCAAGCGCTGGAAGCACTGGCGGAATAGCCAGTATCAGCGAGTTTGACGGCAAGATCGTATTGGCGACAGGTACCGCGGATCAGATTCGCGGGGCAGCGCT
>QIDL01000074.1 GCA_003228415.1 Gammaproteobacteria bacterium
GCTCCCACCGGCTATGGCCTCACCAAGCAAGCGGGTACCTTCGCCGAACTGATCGAACTCGAACACTCCCACAGGGCCGTTCCAGAGAATCGTGCCCGCATCCTTGAGCAGCGCGCTGAGCTGACGTGCCGTCTCGGGACCGATATCCAGTATCATCTCGTCGTCCGCCACTTCATCGATCGCTCTCAACACAGCGGTTTCGGCCACATCGAAGCGCTTGCCCACCATCACGTCGACAGGCAGCGGCACGTCAACGCGTTCCGCGATCGCCTTTGCTTCGTTCAGCAGGTCCGGTTCGTGGAGTGATTGTCCGATGTCATATCCGGCGGCCGCGATAAAGGTATTGGCGATGCCACCGCCGACGATGACGCGATCGGCCAGGTCCGCCAACGCACCAAGCACTTCGAGCTTGCTGGATACCTTGGCGCCACCCACCACGGCGACCAACGGCCTCGCCGGCTTGGCCAGGGCCTGCTCGAGCGCCTCGAGTTCGGCCACCAGCAGGGGGCCGGCACTGGCAATCGGGGCGAATTTAGCAACGCCGTGGGTCGAGGCCTGAGCACGGTGCGCTGTGGCGAAGGCATCCATGACAAAAATATCGGCGAGGCCTGCCAACCGTCGTGCCAATTCGCCATCGTCGGCTTTCTCGCCCGCCAGGAAGCGGACATTTTCCAACAGTACCAGTTCGCCGGGGTCAACGTCGACGCCAGCGCTGAAGTCTTTCACAAGCCGTACGTTGCGGCCCAACAGCTCGCCAAGTCGCACAGCGACCGGCGCCAGCGACAGCTCGGGATCTGGATCACCCTCCACCGGTCGGCCCAGATGAGACATGACAATAACGGCCGCACCGGCGTCGAGTGCGGTTCCAAGCGTCGGCAGCGCGGCCCGAATTCGGGCGTCGTTGGTAATCACGCCGTCTCTCAAAGGCACATTCAAATCTTCACGAATCAGCAATCGCTTACCGGCCAGTTCCAGATCCACCATCTGTTCCGGCAACGCAAGCCGACCACTCATGAGGAGCCAGCGACCTGCTTCGCCGCCTCGACAACCGCCTCCACCGTCATACCGAGCTCCGCCATCGCGACAGGGCCCGGTGCGGACAGGCCAAAACGGTCGATGCCGACCACAGCGCCATCGAGTCCGACAAACCGATACCAGTAGTCCGGATGTCCTGCTTCTACCGCAACCCGGGCCCGACATCGGGCGGGTAGCACGGTTTCCTGATATTCGAGACTCTGACGCAGGTACACATCGGTGCTTGGCATGGAAACCACCCTCACCACGAGCCCGGTACTCCTCAGCAGGGAAGCCGCAGCAACGGCCAGCTCAACTTCCGATCCGGTAGCGATCAGAATGACATCCAGGGAGCCGGATTCAGCAACGAGCACGTATCCACCCCTGGCAATACTGGCAAACGTCTCCGGGTCTCTTGGCTGGGTGACGGTTTTCTGACGAGTAAATATCAGGGCGCTCGGGAACGTTCGGGAGGCGACCGCCGCCTGCCAGGCAAACGCACTCTCGACCGTATCACTGGGCCGCCAGGTCGACAGGCCGGGTGTCGTGCGCAGGTTTGTCAGTTGCTCGATCGGTTGGTGGGTGGGGCCGTCTTCGCCGAGCGCCACGGAGTCGTGTGTATAGACAAAGATGTTCGGCACACCCATCAACGCGGCCAGCCTCACCGCGTTCCTGGCGTACTCCATGAATACCAGGAAAGTTCCGGAGAAGGGGCGAACCCCGCCGTGCAGGGCCATGCCGTTGGTGATCGCTGACATGCCGAACTCGCGCACACCGAAATTCATGTAGCGTTCCGCTTCGGCGCCAACCCAGCGGGTACCATTGGAACCCGTCAGGTCCGCAGATCCACCGAAGAGTTCCGGCATCCGAGCTGCCAGGGCGCCTATGCATGCCTGCGACGACTTGCGCGTCTCCAGGGCTTTCTGTTCGGCCTGAGCGTCCGCCGCCAGCTGCTCCAGATCTACGCTCCAGTCCCCGGGCAACTCTCCCGCCATGCGCCGCTCGAATTCGGCAGCAAGGTCCGGATGCGCGGTCCGGTAGCGGTCAAAAAGCTCCACCCAGCTCGATTGCAGACGCTCACCACGCTCCCGGCAATCCCAACCCTGGTAGATGTGTTCCGGGATCATGAAGGGGGCATCACCCCAGTTCAGACATCCTCGTGTCAGCGCTATTTCTTCTTCTCCCAGGGCGGCACCGTGGGCACCAGCGGTCCCCTGTTTGTTCGGCGCCCCGTAGCCGATCACCGTACGCGCGCAAATCAATGTTGGCTTTGATTCGTCCGCAGCGGCCGATTCCATGGCGATCAGCAGTGCCTCTCCGTCGTGGCCATCGACATCACGAATGACCCTCCACCCGTATGACTCAAAACGGGCGCCCACATCCTCGGTGAACCAGCCAGCGACTTCGCCATCAATCGAAATGCCGTTGTCGTCATAAATGCAGATGAGCTTGCCAAGGTTCAGCGTACCGGCAAGCGATGCCGCCTCATGAGAAATCCCTTCCATCAGACAGCCATCACCGGCGATGACCCAGGTCTGGTGATCGACAACGTTGAACCCGTCACGATTAAAGGTCCGAGCGAGCAGCCGCTCGGCCAGCGCCATGCCTACCGCATTGGCTATGCCCTGACCCAGGGGACCCGTGGTGGTTTCGACCCCCGGACACTCGCCATATTCGGGGTGACCGGCCGTCCTGGAATGGAGTTGGCGGAAATTCTTGATGTCGTCGATCGAGACATCGTACCCGCTCAGATGCAGCGCGGCGTACAGCAGCATGGAGCCGTGGCCATTGGAAAGTACGAAGCGGTCGCGATCGGCCCATGCGGGATCGGCAGGGTTGTGGCTCAGCACCTCGCGCCACAGCACCTCGGCCACATCCGCCAATCCCATCGGCGCGCCCGGATGCCCCGAATTCGCCGCCTGCACGGCATCCATGGCAAGCGCGCGAACCGCGTTTGCCCGATCAGATCTCGCTGACATGTCACCCCCGAATAATGAACGGCGTTGCTGACCGAATAGCGGTCACCGCCTCGGTCACGTTGCGACCGACCACGCCCCCGACGCAATAGTAAAAAGACGCGGTAGTAAAAAAGACGCGGTAATAACAAAAAGCGGCGCCATTGTCGTTGCTCGGAGCGCCGAGCGCAATTCACCAACGCACCCTGACAGCGCCTAAAAAAGCGGCCACAACCCGGGTTGACGAATAGGGTAGAATTCACGGTTTTGCCGAACTGC
>QIDL01000354.1 GCA_003228415.1 Gammaproteobacteria bacterium
TCGCAAGGACAGTGATCAGGACACTCGGATCGAAGCCCTCACGGAGGGTGAACGGGTGGACGAGCTGGCAAGAATGCTCGCCGGCGCGGAGATCACCGAAGAATCGAAAGATTATGCCCGTACGCTGTTGAAGGATGCATCCGCCGGCTGAATACAGCCAAATCCGGCGGCTGTAAACAGCCGAAATCCGCCGGCTGAATACAGCCAAATCCGGCGGCTGAAGCTAGACAGCCACTTCATTCATCTCCAATTACTGCGTAAGATGCGCCGTCATGCGAATCGTCCTGACCTCAATCATCTGCGCCTCGGTGCTGCTTTCCGGCTGCAGCATGAGCATGCCAAAGGTGCGCTTACCCAGGGTCCACAAGCTGACCGTGCAGCAAGGCAATGTCATTACCCAGGCCATGATCGACAAGCTGAAGCCCGGCATGACCCGCAGCCAGGTAGCGTTCATCATGGGCGAGCCGATCTTCCGAAACTCCTTCAACGATGAACGTTGGGACTACATCTACACGATCGAGGTTCCAGGCGTGTTCAACAACAACCAGTCGGTCAGCCTGTACTTCATCGACGACGTGCTGGCCTACTTCACCGGCGATATAGTGCCTTCTACCGAAACGGCTCGATCTACCGAAACGATTGCCCATGCAGACGATGAAGAATCCGCTGGCGATTCCGACTAGCAGCGTGTTACATGCTGCCAGTGTCGATCAGGGTTACCGCCCGGATCTTGCGGCGCGCTGACGCCGAGCTTCTTTAGGGTCCACGACCAGCGACCGATAGATCTCCACTCGATCACCGGGTCGGAGTATCTGTTCCCGGACCACCGGCCGACCGAACACGCCCACTGCCACGGCCTCGAGATCGAGGTTCCTGAAAGGCACGATCCGATCGATGGCATTCAGTGCGTCAGCCACTGTTGCAGCATCTTCCAGCTCCAGATGAACCGAATGTTGTGCAGTGGGCAGGGCGTAAATCACCTCGATGTGCATGACTACCTCAGCAGGCTGTTGGCACGCTGGCAGGACGGACCGATGAACGCCATGGCAACTCAGCCGAACAGGCTCGCCAGAAAGACGACCAGCACCGCCGCCGGTGCCAAAACCCCACAGATCAACTTCCAGATAATTCCCATCGGACCTTCTTTCAATCCCAGTTGTGATCCGACCACGGTTCCTGGTAGAGCCCAGCCGGCAAACAAAGCGATGAACATGCCTCCGAGAGGCAGCAGGACTTTGTCGGTCACAAACGTCGCGAAGTCGAAAAACGTGGGCTGGCCCAGGATCTCAACCTCAGCCCAGTAGTTGAATGAGAATACGGTACCAAGCCCAAGCACCCAACTGATCGCACCCAGGGTGATCGCAACCCGGGATCGCTTGGCATTGTACTCTTCCACGACATACGCAAGCGCCGGCTCACCGATGGAAATGGCAGAGGTGATGGCTGCAAAGCTGACAAGTAGAAAAAATATCGTTCCAAACAAAGCGCCAAACGGCATCTGCCCGAACGCCAACGGCACGGTGACAAACATCAACCCCGGACCCTGGGCTGTCTCGAGCCCGTTGGTGAACACGATAGGGAAGATGACCAGCCCGGCCGCGATCGCCACCAGCGTATCGAGCAAGGCGATGATAGTGACGGTCGAGAAGATGGATGCGCTGCTTGGCACATAGGCGCCATATGCCATGATTGCGCCCATTCCCAGGCTCAAGGTGAAAAACGCCTGTCCCATGGCCGCGAGAACCGCATCTGGTGTAATAGACGAGAAATCGAAGCGGAACATGAAGTTCACCCCTTCCGACCACCCGTCTAAAGTCATCGCGTAGCCGAGCAGCACCACCATCAGCAGGAACAGCGCGGGCATGAACCAGCGCACGGCGGTCTCCAGACCGCCGATCACCCCGCGGGAGATGATGAATACGGTCATCGCCATGAACAGCGTCTGCCAGAAAATGAGCTGCCACGGGTCCGCCAGGAAGTCGCTGAACAGATGATCGGCCTCAGCCGCGCTCACTCCTTCCAGCGCACCGGATCCCATCTGCATGATATAAAACAGCGCCCAACCGGCGATCACCACGTAATAAGACAGGATCAGAAAACCGGCCACAACACCGGACCATCCGATGAGTGTCCAGGCAGGGCTCCGGTGATGCTGCTTGATCAGATGGCGCATGGTGTTGATCGGGCTCTGGCGCCCTTCCCGACCAATGATGACTTCCGCCATCATGATCGGGACGCCGACCAGGGCTATGCAAACCAGATAGAGGATGACGAACGCGCCGCCACCATTCTCACCAACGATGTACGGAAATTTCCAGATGTTGCCGAGGCCGACGGCTGAACCGGCGGCCGCAAGCACGAACAGCCAGCGATTCGACCACATTCCGTGCCGAGATTCGGTACCACCCGCCATATTCTCTCCGACGCTTGAAGTCGTTGGGCGCGCATTCTGGCCCAAGCCCTTGATGCTCACAAGTTCCACCAGAAGCGCAGCGCTCCTCTATAATCGCCAGATGGCCAAGCAGAACAAGAAGTCTCGACCCAACACCATCGCTCAGAATCGCCGCGCCCGCTTTGATTTCGAGCTCAGCGAGAAATTCGAAGCGGGTCTGGTCCTGGAAGGCTGGGAAGTGAAAGCGATCCGCAGCAGCAACGTGCAGCTCACCGACAGCTATGTGCTGATCCGGGACGGAGAAGCCTGGTTGCTGGGCTCCAACATCATGCCGCTACTCAGCGCCTCGACTCATGTGGTGGCCGATCCTCAACGCACCCGCAAGCTGCTGCTGCATACCAAAGAGCTGGCCCGGATCCATGCCGCTATCCAGCAAAAAGGCTTCACCTGCGTGGCCACCGCGATGTACTGGAAGGGCAACAAGGTCAAGTGCGAAATCGCACTCGGCAAAGGCAAGAAATCACACGATAAACGCGCGACTCAGCGGGATAGAGACTGGGACCGGCAGAAACAGCGTCTCATGAAACACGGTTGAGGGTCTGTCGTTCGCTGCGGGCGATAACCGGCCGCGCACGCACCGACTCACCCACCGACTCACCCACCGACGCCGCGGCGCCAGGCAATCATCTCGATCGCTGCCGCGGCCGCTTCATAACCCTTGTTGAACTCATCATCACCCGCGCGGGCCCGGGCATCTTCGATATTGAAAACAGGCAGGACCTCGACTATCACCGGCCGTCGATACTGCAACATGACGTTGCCGAGACCGCGCATGCACTCGGCGGATATCATTT
>QIDL01000600.1 GCA_003228415.1 Gammaproteobacteria bacterium
GGGTATTCCTGTGGGCGATCCGCAGCGGACAGTTTGAAGACCTGGAAGGCCCGGCCCACCGCATCCTGATGGACGATGACGACCCGCGCATACCGCGCCGGCCGGAATTGAAGGAAGACGACGATTAAGATAAGATATTGCTAATATTCAGGTAGCACACGATGTTGTGCCGAGGTTATATGATGTTTACTTTTCAAGGTTTTCCGATGGTCATCGTGATCGCCCTGGTGGTCGTGGCCTGGGCCAGTTTCCTGTCGGTTGTATTTTTTAGCTGACCCTCCGTCGAGTCATAAAAAAGCCCGCTATACGGGACAGCCGTTAAACAAAGATGTTGATACGGGGTAGCGGAAGCCCGGCTTTTACCAAACCGGGGTAGATCACAAGCTGGCTGACAACCGGTACGCACCTAAATAAACAGCGTCACATCAGCCCCGCGGGCAGTGGAAAGATAGGTGGCCGCACCGGCCCATTCGGAGATCTCCGGAATAAATTCATCCTTCTCCCAGCCAAACAGGTCAAGGGTCATCTGACATGCCAACAATTTCACACCGGCCTCGATACTGAGCTCCCGCAGATAAGGGATCGTGGCGATACCCCTGTTTTTCACTGTCTTTTTCATCAGCGAGGTCGCGAGGGTTTCAAAGCCCGGCACACCGGCCATCAGTACGTTGGGCATGTTCCACTCGATGTGCTGGAACCATTTTGGCCCAAAGGGCATTTTCATAGGCATGGCGGGATTACCCAGCGGGCTGATATTCGGCCTTAACTTCTTCTTTAATAACGCCAGGCCGTAGAAGGTGAAAAACAGGGATACATCCCAGCCCATGGCCGCCGCCGTAGAGCCAACAATAAAAGGCGGATAGGCCCAGTCGAGGGTGCCCTTGCTGACCATAATGGATAACTTCGGGGTCTTGCTGTTGTTCAACGCCTCGATATTTTCGGCAAAGCGTTCATCGAACCAGTTGTTAAGTGCCCTTGCCGACATTCCAGCAACAGTATCGTGGCTTATATCAATTGCGGTAGACATCGCTGTACCCTTCACCCTTCCGCCTGCCTGGCAGAAAACAGCACTCCCACGACTGCGCTATTGTGCAGTCGCTGCATCTTATTTCACGGACCACGCCGACCTTCCGGACTTCCGTTAAATCGGACCAACCAGTTCCGCTGTTGCGTGCTCCTTCTGGATGTATCCGAGCAGGTCATTCGCATGCAGCCTGTCGCAATCATAGTCAACCAACATCAGGTGCTTACGGCCTGGAGTAAAGCTGGCCTTTTCCACTCCCTCATGCTGCTTGACGTGATTGATCAGATTGCTTCTCTGCTCCTCGCTTAGCGCGTCATCAACGTGAATCACAACTTCAACTTGATGAGCGGTTCCTATTTGATGAACACTTCCCATGACAGCCTCCTCATGGTTTACCGGCCACACCCCTCGGGGTGAGTCTACAAACACATCTTCCTGGGTCTCCCCTGTACAAGCAATTGTGAAGCTTCGTTTGTACAGTTCGTACCACCTTCACTAATTTAAAGTATAGAAAAGGCTAAGCAACTGTGGGCAGGAAACATGATCAAGCAGAAGATCTTTTGATCTGGATCAAACAAGACCCGTTTATTTGCATTGGCAGAATCACGTGTCCTGGCCGATGGCTACCCTTTAAGCTGAAAGTCTAATTCTGTAGGAGCGCCGTCTTTCGGCGCGATTGTTGGTAGTACAACCAGTCGCGCCGAAGGACGGCGCTCCGACGTGATCGCCAGAACAGCTGGGAGCGTGCGCACTGGCCAGACCCGCGGCAGTCGACCCGACGTTGTGGTAGCATCAATGGAACACTCGAGATCACGCGAACCTCTGCTGATGAACCAGCCACCTCCGACCGATCCGACATTTTCAGAAACACGGAACGCATGCCCTCTGTCCCCAATGCAGAGAGGGATCCTGTTCGAGACACTTTCCGACCCCCGACCCGGACACTACGTGCTGCAGAATTCGATCTCGGTTACCGAGTCGCTCGAGTTTGAATCCTGGTGTGATGCCTGGCAGGCGGTGGCCGACCGTCACGAAGCACTGCGTACCGGGTTCGCGTGGGACATGTTGCCGGAGCCGCAGCAGCTGATATGGGAACGGATCAAGCACCCGGTGCAGCGCATCGATTGGCGTGATCGCCTCCCGGAGGAAGTGGAAGCAGAGCTCGACGCGCTGCGGATCACCGAGTTGCGTCGGCCGTTCGATCTGGCGCGCCCACCGCTGAGCCGTGTCACGCTCGTGGAGCTGCCGGACAATCGCTTCGAGTGTCTATGGACCTGCCATCACGCAATCCTCGATGGCCGCTCGGTCAGTTTGATCCTGGAACAGGTGTTCCGGGACTACGATGCCCGCATCGGGATCGGTGAGCCGGTCTCCTGCGCCGACGTCCCGTCTCCGACCGACGCGTACCGCGAGCGCGCACGCTTTGACGGCGGCGAGGCTGGCAGACAGTTCTGGCGTACGGTGCTCGACGGCCTGGTCGCGGCGACGCCGCTGCCGGACCTCGGTGAGGTCGACCCTGCGCCCGACACGCAGAGCTTGGCGCCAGGGATGTGCGAGGCAATCCTGTCACGGGAGTCGACGGATCACCTGCGCGACACGGCCCGGAAGCTCGAGGTTACACTGCACACACTCCTGCAAGGCGCCTGGTCCATTCTGCTCAGCCGCTACACCGGGGTGACCGACGTCGTCTTTGCGGATACCCGCGCGGGCCGGCACGACCTGAGCGGGGACCCCTGCGAGGCAGCCGGGGTCTTCATTGCGACGGTGCCAGTGCGGGCGAAGGTCCCCTCCGACAAACCCGTCGCCGAGCTGCTGACAGAACTGCGGCAACTCTGGGTCGCGATGAGGCCGCACGAGCTCACCCCGCTGCCGATCATTCTGCAACAGGCTGCTGGACTCCCTGAATCGGCCCGGTTGCTCGATACGCTCGTGATGTACGACCACCGGCGCTACGACGCAGCCCTTCATTCGCTCGAGCCGCGCTGGAACACGCGACAAATCGAGAGCAGGGACTACGCGGTGGCACCGCTGGCTATCGCCGGCTTCGGCGAGCCGGAGCTGGTTTTGCATCTATCGTTCGACCGTTCGCGTTACTCTGCTTCGGTGGCCGAACAGATCCTGGCGCATCTGCAGACCCTGCTCGTGGCCATCAGTGCGCGCACCGACATTCGCATCGGCGACCTTGCGATGATCAACACCTCCGAGCGTCACCTGCTGAGCGATGGGCCAAAGCGGCAATCGAGCCACTTTCATTCGATACGCTACATGGCGCCTTCGAAGCGCAGGCCGATCAGCAGCCCGACGCTCCGGCCGTCATTGCCGGTGACCTCGCCTGGAGCTACGCAGAACTCGAGAAGCGAGCCAACCAGCTTGCACACCGACTTGGTTCTCTCGGTGTACAGCCCGAGGATCGGATCGGCATCTGCTTGCCACGGTCTGCGCACGTGCTGACCGCGATGCTGGCGACCGGCAAGGCCGGTGCGGCCTTCGTGCCGGTTCATCCGGACGACGGCGATGAGCGGCTTGGCGAATTGTTGCAGCAGGCCGGAATCCGGATCGTGCTGACCGACGCTGCATCCGAGAATCGCTTGCGTGAGCTCGGAGCGACGCCGGTTCGGGTGGACGACCCGCAGCTGCTTTCCGAGCCCGCCGAGCGTCTGGCTGGCGTGATAGACACCCGGGCTCTTGCCTACGTCCTGTTCACCTCGGGCTCGACCGGAACGCCCAAGGG
>QIDL01000595.1 GCA_003228415.1 Gammaproteobacteria bacterium
CCGGATTCAGTGCCTCGATGGCCTCGAACAGCTCATCGACCTTTTTGAGATCGGCTTCGAGTTCCGGGGCCTGGGTGCTGGTGTACTCGGAGTCGAGATCCCAGGCCGGACCTTGTGTGATCGCGGCGGCTATTTCCAGCCGCTCCGTGCGCCGGAACCAGCAGGGAACGGTCCGGCAGGCCAGCGGAATCCAAGCGTCATGGCCAGATTGACGTCGTCTTTTGTGCCAACACCTTCTTCGACGATCTTCATGGCCTCCCGTCTCACAGCCGCCATGATTCGATTGCCGATAAAGCCGGTATCTCCGGCCACATCGTTGAGCACGATGGGTGTCTTCCCCCAACTCTCACTCAGATCGACGATGAGTTGCACCACGTCATCGGTGGTGTCCTCGGTCCTCGTGACCTCCACCAGTTTCATGATGTTCGCCGGACTGAACAGGTGCATGCCGATAAATCTGTCTTTCCTGTTGGTCACTTCGGCCAGATCGGCAATCGTGAACATCGATGTGTTACTGGCAAACACGGCGTCGTTTTTAACCACCGACTCCAGTTCTGTCCACACTTTCAGTTTCAGAGGCTTATTTTCGATCGCGCCATCCGCACCGCCACCGATCGCCTCGATGATCAGATCGCAATCCTCGAGATCGTTGACGTCGGTGGTGAAGCTCAGCAACGACATGGCCTGGTCCAGGGACTCCTGGGTCATTTTGCCCATCTCAACTGCCTTGTTGAAACCGAAACGGCTGTTCAGGATCACATCCTTTGCGCCGTCGCAGATCTCGTCGGTCAGGTCCCGGACAATCGTTCGAACACCGGCCTGGACGGCGCACTGGGCAATGCCTCCACCCATCACGCCGGCGCCCAGAATTCCAATACTGTTTAGGTCTTGCAGTTTCATTTTCTACATCTCTCTTTAGTGGCTTTTCGCTTTAAGGGTCTTGTCGATTCTATCCAGGCGTTGCGCGGATGGATATCGTGAACGTCGATCTATAACCGGGCCATCAGCGTCGCCGCGGTCACCGGGCCGAAGGTCATGAAACTGGCAATCGCATCTGCCACTCGCTCGGGTTCGTGAACGGCTATTTCATGTCCGGCCCGGGAAAGTACTTCCAGGGTCGCGTTGGGCAGGCGCATGAAGTCCAGAAGGTTCGGCATCAGCAGGCTGTCCACCGCACCGGCGATCATCAGAGTGGGTATGGTGAGCTCACCGAGCCGGCCCGCCACATCCAGCGCCTGCATCGATTCGGCGCCCCGCTCGAAATGACCTTCGGAGACGCCGAGAATGTGTTCGGCACGATCTTCGAACCAGGCCTCGGTTTCCACATCCTCCCGGAACTGCATGGCCCGGTATCGATCGAGAATTGCATCGCGATCGCCTCGACGCCTCTCGTCGAGCCGCTGCTCGCGCAGTTCGGGGGTGATCTCGCCCACGCCTTCGGCCGGAATCGGCGCCATCAGAATGAGCCGTTCCAGTCGCTGGGGATGATCGAGCGCCAATAGATAGCCGATACCACCCCCCATGCTGTGTCCGGCGAACGTCGCTCTCTCGACATCCAGATGATCGAGTATGCCGATCACGTCGGCCGCGTACTGGGCCAGTGAGTAACCGTCCGGGGTGTGCTCACTCTGGCCGGTACCGCGACACTCCATCAGGATCACCTGATAGTGTGACTCCAGGCGCTCTGCCACCGGCATCCAATTGACCCTGGATGCGGTATAGCCGTGGTGAAGCAGTAGAGGCTCACCCTGACCGCGAACTTCGTACCAGAGTTTTGCGCCGTTTATCTGAGCGTGAGGCATGGTGTTCCTTTTTCTGGACTATTTGAGATAGTGATCAAGATAGTCCACAGAACCTGCCACTTCGAATTGCGGCACATCCTGGTGTTTGCCCGGGTTCCCGTGCAGGGTCTTCTTTGCGGTGCCGAGCGCGCTGAACAGTTCCAGGCATGAGTCCCTGGGTACAATTTCGTCATCCCACTGCACCAGAAATCGAACCGGACAGGAAACCTCAGGCGCGAGACGCATCAGATCTTCGCCATTCGGACCTCCGCTGCCCATCAGACCCAGCAACGCCACACGGACACGTTCATCGCTCGCCGTTACCGGCAAACCCATCATGGTTCCCATTGACAATCCCCACCACCCGGTTGGACGGGCACCCTCCTGCGCTTCCACAAAGTCCAGCGCCGCGCGCCAGTCGGCAATGACCGTCGGGGTGCCACCGCCCTCCGTCCAGGTCCGCTGAAACGCATTGAGATCGCCCGCCAGGCTACCCTCTGCACGATCGCCATGGCCTGGTCCATCGATGGCCATGGCCGCGATGCCGCGAGAGCATAAGAGCTGCGCGACACCCACCAGGTATTCGACCTTTTTGTGCGTTGTCCCACCATGGCCGAGCATGACGAGACGATCGGCACCGGCCGCCGGCGTCCAATACACACCTGGCACACGGTGTCCATCAACATCCAGGCTGAACTCACGTTCAATAGTGCCTTCGCTTTCGGTCGCTGGCGCGCTCCATGTCATGCCGGTTCTCCCATATTTCAAACGCTACAAACTAACCCAGTTTGCGCGGTTCCTTCAATTTGCAGGTCTTTCTGCCGGGGAGCCTCATCAAAAAGAGCATCAAATGATGTATAGTTTGATGATTCGATCGTCTGCACTAGGAAAAATTGATGAGAACCACCTTGAATATCGATGATCAACTGTTGGTCGAGGCTCAGCGGATCACAGGCATTTCGGGGAAGGCCGCACTGGTGGGCGAGGGATTGCGAGCCCTGATCGAACGTGAGAGCGCAAGACGGCTGGCTCGGTTGGGTGCAACCGAGCCTCAACTGAAGGATGTTCCTCGCCGGCAGTCTGATTCAGCATGATCCTGGTCGATACTTCGATATGGATTGATCATCTGCGTGCCGGGGTCGAGGAGCTGGTTGCGTTGCTGAATAGCGCCCGGGTCTTGTCGCACCCGTTCGTGGTGGGCGAGTTGGCCTGCGGTACCCTGCAGAGCAGGGATGAGGTCCTCACCCTGATTGCTGAGTTGCCCCGGGTCACCGTGGCGACTGATTCAGAGGTGCTGTACTTCATCGAGCAACACGGGTTGATGGGGCGGGGTATTGGCTACGTTGACGCCCATATCCTGGCTGCGATTTCCCTGGCCAGCCCGGCTCGGCTGTGGACGCGTGACAAGCGCCTGAATGCAGTGGCCGTCGACCTTGGGGTGGCTTTCAAATGTGATAAACC
>QIDL01000164.1 GCA_003228415.1 Gammaproteobacteria bacterium
GGTGGAAAGCAATCGACGCAACGAGACGATCATCGAGTTTCTGCGCCGAACGACCGACATGGTTGAATCGACCATTCGAAACAGTCTGATCAACGCGGGATTTGCCTACCTGGATCATGATCGACGGATCAACGTGCTCAGCGGGGGTGAGCGAGCGCGGTTGATGTTCCTGCGATTGCGCCTGAACCGGCCCAATTTTCTGATCATGGATGAGCCGACGAATCACATCGATATCGACGGGAAAGAGGAACTCGAAGAGCAGCTGATCACAGCCGATGCCACCATGCTGATGACCTCTCATGACCGTCGTTTTATCGACAATCTCGCCAACCGGTTCCTGCTGATCGAAAACGGTCGGCTCCAGGAAATTCAGGATCCGGAGCCGTACTACACGGCATCGGTAACCGCCGGCGGAACGTCGAATGATCCCGACGGAACGTCGAACGATCCCATCGCGCCCGCGGTGTTGAAATCGACCGAGCGTTCCGAGGAGGACGTGCTGGAGCGGATCGTCGAGCTGGAACAGAAACTCAGCGAAGATCTGGCGCGCAAGCCGAAATTTCAGAAGCCGAAGCTGCAAGGCCTGTGGCGTGAGGAGCTGGCGGTGCTCAACGCCATCCTGGAAAATGGATGACTCGCCGGGAGACAACCTGCTTCATTCAGCACCGCCCAGCATCGCCAGGTTGTCGATCTTGCATCCCGGGAGGGGTGAGCTCCGCGGGGCGCTCAGTCCGTCCTGGCCACCGGTCGACTGCCCGCCACAAACATCAAACCGGCCATGATCCCCATGTTCTTGATGAAATTCTGCATCTCGTGGGCGCTGTCGGTGCCTTCGTAGCTGTTCCAGAAGTCGTGCATGAAAAGGCTGATCATCAGGGTCAGACCCGCCAGCACAAACGCCATCAGCTGCGCGCGGTAGCCGATGGCGAGGCAGGCGCCGCCACCGACCTGCAGCGCGATCGTGGTCACCAGCAAAACAGGCACCAGCGGCACATCATGCATGGCCATATAGGCGCTCATGTCGCCGAACTGGGCGATTTTCATGATACCGGGCAGGAAAAAATAGAGACCGAGCAACCCCCGGCCGCTGATGAGTAGCGCGCGCTGCGCCAACTGGATCGTATCTGGATTCATGGGTTCCTCTCCCTGTTCAGTTCTCTCCGTAGGCGCTGCTTCGATAGCGCAGCATCCTGCCGGTACCCGTACCGGTGTGGACGCCGGGCTGATCGGCGGCTGGCCGTTCATAAGCGACCGAACCATTGACCACCACCAGCCGGATTCCCTCGGGTTCCGTTTGCGGTTCGTCGTAGCTGGCACCATCGATGATGGACTCGGGGTCAAACAGCACCAGGTCGGCCCAGTAACCCTCGCGAACCTGGCCCCGATCGATGAGGCCGAAGGTCTCGGCGGACAGCGCTGTCATTCGTCTCACTGCCTCGCCCAGCTTCAGAATGCCCCGTTCCCGGACGTAACGACCCAACACACGTGGAAAAGTGCCGAACAAGCGCGGGTGCGGTTTGCCTCTGAGATCGGGTATGCCGTCTGAGCCTACCATCATGTCGTCATGGGCCAGATTGGTCTCTATGTCTGCTTCGTCGATGATGAAATGAATGCAGATGGTGCGATCGCCTTTTTCTGCGGTGAGAATCTTTCGGACCGCCTCGGTGACGTCGATCTTTTCTTCCGCGGCGATATCTACCAGCATTCGTCCCTCGTACTCTCGAAAAGCGGGACAGCTGGCGATGCGAATTACCTCGGCGAGATCGCGGCTGATGCGGTCGAGATTGAAGTATTCCACCATGCGCCCGCTGCCGGCGGTGTACGGATAGACGTCCAAAGTCACACGCTGGCCGCCGGCGATGGCGGCGTCGACCTTTGCCAGCGAATCGCGCACCCCACCCCAGTTCGCTTTGCCAGCGGATTTGTGGTGGGAAATATGGGCGTGCACGCCTGCTTCTTTACCGATGCGCAGAGTTTCATCCACTGCCTCCAGAAGCCGGTCTCCTTCGTTGCGCATATGCGTGGTGTACAAAGCATCGAAATCCCGCGCCGCACTCGCCAGTTCGATCACTTCATCGGTATCACTCCAGCGGCCGGGACGATAGATGAGACCGGTAGAAAATCCACAAGCGCCCTGTTCCAGTGCCAGGGAAACGTGATCGCGCATGCGTGACAGTTCGGCGGCAGTCGGGCTGCGTCGGTCCATGTCCATGACAATGGTTCGAACGGTATTGTGGCCAACCAGCATCATGTTGTTGATGGCGGGTTGTCGCTCCAGAACCGCAGCGTAGTAACCGGCGAGATCGGTGAACTCGCCCATGAGGCCGGCGAGAATGCCACCACTGGCAGCCACCGAGTCCTGGCTTGGATCGGCGGGAATGGCCGAGAACCCGCAATTACCGCTGACTACCGTGGTAACTCCCTGAGCGAGCTTGAATTCCATCCCAGGATGGCGGAAGAATGCACCGTCGTCGTGGGCATGGGTGTCGATGAATCCCGGCGCCAGGGTCAAACCGTCGCCGTCGATCTCCCGCGGCGCGGGCTCCACGTTGCCATCGGTTGCGACGGCCGATATGCGACCGTCCGTCACCGCCACATCGGCCTGGAAGGGATCGCTTCCCGTTCCGTCCAGAACCGAGACGTTTCGAATTGTCAGATCAGCCATGACTTCGTTCCTTGCCTGCTTCCTTACAGCCCGTAGCGGGCAGGTTGGGTTCGCAACCACTCACCGATTTTTTCTCCGATCATGATGGCTGTCAGGTTGGTATTGGCTCGGGGGACCGCCGGCATGATGGAAGCATCCGCCACCACCAGACGTTCCTGGAAGTGGCAACAGCCGAACTCATCCACAACCGAACGGGGATCGGCAGCAGGGCCCATCCTGGCAGTCCCCGATGGATGGTAGCCACTACCGGAGAACTTCCTGCACAGCGAGCGGATGGCATCATCGTCCAGCGGTCTGCTCGGGTCCGGAAATTTAATGGCCGCGACCATATCGCCGAGCGCGCCTGCTTTTGTGAAGGCCAGTGCATCCTTGAAGCATTGGACAAGGCGCTCGGTGTCGCGGTCGTCCTCGCAGAAGCGATTGTCGATGATCGGCAGCTCGTGGGGGTCGGCGGAGCCGAGACGCAGCTCGCCACGCCCGTATTGATATTCCAGCACCGCCGCGACGGAAAACATCGGCGCGCCACCGGGCCTGCCTGCGAAACTGATCTGCTCGATCTGCAG
>QIDL01000162.1 GCA_003228415.1 Gammaproteobacteria bacterium
GCTGCTGGCGAGGCTCATCGGATTGGAGCCCAGAGAAGTACGTGATGTCCAGACCAGCCCCGCGGGCACCAGTGGCTACTTATACGGCTCAACACGGTGGCTGCCGAGGGAATGGTTAGCCGTGGAGGCAGGGCTTCGTTGGGACTATCAGGATTACGGAGAAAACTTCGACCAGCAATTCAGTCCCAGATTGAGTGTTCTCGTCGATCTCGCCGGTGATACGAAGTTGCGCATGTCGGCCGGGCGTTTCTATCAAGCGGAACAAATTCAAGAATTGCAGGCTGCCGACGGTGTCGATCAGTTTCAGGAACCGCAATACGCGGATCACTTTATCGTCGGCTTATCTCACGATTTCTGGGTGTCCGGGCTCAGTGCGCGGATTGAAGGATTTTATAAAGAATTCAAGAACCCCAAAAGTCGATTTGAGAATCTCTTCAACTCGCTGGTGCTTCTTCCCGAGCTGGCCTTTGACAGAATTGAAGTATCCCCATCAAAGGCTCGAGCTCGCGGCGTGGAGGCGACGCTGCGATATCAACCCAGGAGAAATTTCAACGCCTGGTTGAGCTACACGCGCGCGGCCGCCGATGACAAACTGAGTGACGGGTGGGCTCGGCGCGGCTGGGACCAGACCCACACGGTCTCCACCGGCTTTATGTGGAATCCTGCGAACTGGTCGCTGTCGGCTGCATTCATGTGGCACTCCGGCTGGAAAACGACGTTGCTGCCTGACGTTCTCATAGAGGGTGAAACCCCTAATCTGGAGCGCAACGCAGATCGGCTGCCGAACTTTTCTTCTTTCGATCTGAAGCTCGGTCGAACCTGGGACTGGCCAAGACAGTCACTGACCGTGTTTGCCGAAGTGACCAATGTTTTCAACACCAACAACGTCGGGGCATATGAATACGACCTGGATGGCGTCACGGATGGCGCGTATCAGGTGACTCGGGAAGGTGTGACTCTGCTGCCAATGGTTCCATCTCTTGGAGTGCGCTGGACGTTTGAATGACACCGTTCAAACACCTCCTGCTGCGAACCGACTTTCTTTCTCTCCGCGCCGCGGCTCGCAGCACTGTGTCGAAGATCAGATTTTTTGCCTGGCGCCCAGCGCACCAACAGCATGGAAGCCCATGACGAGCGACGCGAAAAGAGTTCCCAGTATTGTCGTCAACCCCACACCGTTCACGCCGAGCAACGGCAGAATGACTATCATCCCCGAAATCTGAGCGATCGAGGTCACCAGCCGCAACACGAAGACGAAGTCGGGCCGGCCCTGTGCGTAGATCAGCGGCTCGTATACAAAGGTCGTCAACTGTATTCCCGCGGCAATCACCAGCAGAGTAAGCAGACCGGAAGCGGCCCTGTACTCCTGACCAAACAGCAACACCAACAACCATTGACCGCCAGATATCACTATTACTACCAGGATCAAGGAAGCCAGCCCACCCAGTAGCACGGAGCGCACCAGCAGACTTCTTATTGTCTGCGTGGCGTCTCGTGGTATGAGCCGGGAAACTTCGGGATAAACCGTTTCTCCGAGTAGCTGAGCAGGTTTTCCCAATATGCCCGAGACCTCCTGACAGATTTTGACGAAAGCGGCAGCGCCAGGGCCGAGTAGAGCCCCGCTGAGCAGAACCGGCAGGTGCGTGGTTGCAATGCCAACCGTACCGTGAAGGTTTGCCGACCAGATGAACGGCCAGATTTTCGCGTGAGCTTCCGCGCTCAGGGGCTCCCAACGCCAGGAGATATTCCGGGCCAGCGGTTGTCTGCGCGTTTCCTGGTACCCCAGCCACATCAAGACGACGGCGGAACATACATCCGCCAGAAACCATAGAACAATGAACCCCCCGAGCGGAGCATCGAATGCCCAGCAGACGACAACCCCCGTCGTGCGCAGGAACGGCACCACAAGTGCATTTCGAGCCAGCAGATCGAATCGCCCGAACAGCCGAAGCACACCCACAGGAGAGGCTTTCAACGCAACCAGGGTGCTCAGACAATAGAGTACCGCCAGCGATGCGATATCCGGTGGAAATCCGAACAGAGGAGCAAAGTGGTAAAAAAACAGCGCGCTCAACAACGAACCCGCGATCGATCCAATCGCATCCAGCTCTACCATCAAACGCAGCAGGCTGTGGAGCCTCGCGTTGTCCTGGTTCGAGACGTACTCGGCGCCGTACTTGATCAGCGCCTGCCACGATTTGAACGAAGCGATCTCCCGAATGGCAATCGTGGTCGAATGGACCAGTATCAGCATGCCCAACTGTTCCGGTCCCAGCGTGCGCCCTGCCAGGGCCAGGTATAACAAGCCCGCGAGCCCGGCGATCGCCTTGCTGCTGAACAGCAATCCCGTGTTACGCGCTATTCGATTCAGAATCGAGCCTGATTCGCTCACCCGTTGATCCGTGGGTGGGCACAATGATTCATGCAGGACTCGAGATATGCGCATCAAGCAGCAGATCGCAGATCTCGCGTACCGCACCATGCCCGGCGGCGGCCGAGGTCACATAGTGCGCGGCCGCACGAATTACCGGAACCGCGTCTGTCGGGCATAACGCAAGTCCCGCTGCCTGCAGGCAATCCAGGTCGCCAAGATCGTCGCCCATATAGGCGACCTGTTGCAGACTCAATCCATGCGAAGCGGCAACTTCCCGCAACAGTGGAAGTTTCTCGACCACCGCAGGGAAGTAGTCGCGAATTCCCAGTTTCTCCATGCGACTGTGTACGCTGGGGCTGTCTTCCGCGGTCATGACGGCAATGTCTATACCGGCAGACTCGAGTAGCGCCAGACCGTGAGCATCCCTGGTGTTGAATCGCTTCAGGGCTTCTCCGGTGGCGGAGTAGTACATGCCGCCATCGGTCAACGTACCATCCACGTCGAGCACCAGCAGTTCGACCCTCCCCGCACAAAGGTTCATCGGCATCGTTTTACTTTTCAGAATTCGTTCAATGAGCTGCCAATCTTCCGGTTCGTCTATTTCAATTCTGGTTTCCGGGGCCATTTCGCAGATCCCGATTTTTCCACCCAGTCGACACGCATGCTGTTGCAGGGTTTCCCGGGAAGTGAAGTAGAACGCGCCATTCTCGATGATATGGCTGGTGGCATTCTGGCGCATCGGACGATGTTGAGGATCATAGTTTTGCGGCTCTCCCGACTCAGACCAGAGAAACTCTGTCGAGCGGGTGCCTGTCAAAAGCGAATCAAGACTGTCCTGCAGGAAGAGTGTTTTC
>QIDL01000404.1 GCA_003228415.1 Gammaproteobacteria bacterium
GTCGGTGAGCGTCGTCCATCCGCGCGGACGCGGTTGGTCCCGGCACACATGATGTGCATGTCGTATCCGCCGACATCGACCATCTGACCCGGGGCCGGAAATTTTCTGTCCATTTGTGCAACGGTTATCAGATGATAAAAGGCCGCAGTGCTCATCAACAATCCGAGCAACGCAAAAGCAACACTTCCAGAGATCAGCAGAATCCGAACCGGCGCATGAGCAGTACGGCGCCGCAGGAAAAACAGACCTCCACCTCCAAGCAGCACCGCAGCCCCGAGCAACAAGCCAACCCAATTCGTGGCAAGAAGATAATCCAACATCATCATCCAATTCGCGGGGCGATACGTACCGCTTGCTTATCGAACCACCGTAGAAGGAATAAGACGATAGCCGCTCACGTGGTGTACAGATCTACCAGCCAGCCAACGTTACCGGACCCGACGGTGTTGCTAGTTCGGCGGATAAACTATCGCCACCCTCGACAACGGTGACTTCGATTCCGAGTGCTGACATACGAGCTTTGAAGGCGCTGTGATCTGTGGTGGTTACCGTGAAACCAGACAAGGTACAGCCAGCCGGAGTATTTAGAGCGGGATGCGGTGACTGCTTCCAGTTGATAAAAAAGGGTAACAGTGGATGGCCGGCGACAAACATGATCTGCCAGTCCAACCGCACACCTTGAGGTGTGGTGCGGTTCATTTCTATCAGTGGTTGCGGGCTCAGACCTTGTTGCGTGGCGATTTCTTTTTTCAAGGCAAGGTCCGCTGCTGCCACCGCCCAGGCACGTACACCGGAACCACCGTGGCTGATCAGCTCTTCGCCCAGGGTGCCTTCAATCTCCTGGTCGGGGTCGGGGGCGATGATTTCCAGATATTGATCGGTGCCCAGAGACAGCAAGGCATTGCGTGTGCCCATCCCTGGATGCGCGCCACCAATGGCAGGTTCGACACCGGTGAGATCGGCGATTTCTGAAATACCCAGCGCCAGATCCGTGCTCGCGAACATGATGTGGTCCAGTCTGGCCAAGGTGTTTCCTCAGTGTCTGTATGCGGGCACTCAAGCCTATACAATCGCTGCCGGGGCTACCAGCGCAGGGCGGCGGGCCGCGGTACGTCTGGCAGCCACTCGGGCTAGTCGCGATTGATTGTATCCGCGGCCCGCTGCTGCAGAATCTGCCGGTCGATTTTGTTGGTGCCCGCGATCGGCATCTCGTTGATGAAGATGACGTGCCGGGGATGCATACAGGCGGGTAGTGCAGTCAGCACAAGATCCTTCACGGTTTGCACGTCTAACTCATGACCGGACGTCCCGGTCACAAACGCTACCGGAACCTGGCCACGAACGCTATCGACAATGGGCACGACACAGCATTCCGAGATTCTGTCGTCCGTCTCCAGCAACCGTTCTATCTGGCCGGGATAGACGTTTTCACCACCACAGTTGAACATGTCGTCGTCTCGTCCAACAAAATAGTAAAACCCGTTTGCGTCGACCCGCATGACGTCGCCGGTATCCACCCAGCCGTCTTTCGAGGTTTTTTCTCTGGTCTTGTCCGGCAGATTGAGATAGCCGTTCATCGCCGCCCGGGTCTGCACCTCCAGAACACCCTCCGTCGGAAGGTCCCCGACCAACCGAACCTGGACGTGGTCCTGGGGAAAACCGAGAGAAATCAACGGCGTAGCCAGGCCGTCCGGATGAGGGCCGAACATGCCCGCACCCGCTTCCGTGGTACCGTAGGAGTTGCTCAATCCCGCATTGGGAAATATCGCTTTCACCTCCCTGGCCACGGTTTCGGAAAGCGGCGCGGAACCGATCGATATCACCTTGACCGAATCCAGATCAAGATCCGCGATAAGATCCTTTTCGCGCAGCATCATGGCCAGCATGGTGGGCACGCCGGTGATCATATTGACCTTGTGAGCAGCCAGCGCCTGCAGGTAATTCCGCGCATTGAAGCGCGGCAGCAACACCACCCTGCCCTGCCCGAACAACAACCTGAAAGCCCCCAGCATGCCGTTCATGTGATACAGGGGCGCAGCCACAATACCGCACAGTCCCGGCTTGCGTGCAACACCTTGTTCGATCATCGACCATTGACTATCGTGAGACAGGATCACGCCCTTCGGCTGCCCGGTGGATCCGGAGGTATACAGTATCAGGGCCGGCTCTCTCTGCGATGGCTGTACGATCGGAAAATTATCCGCCTCCACGCAACACAGCGATCGAGTCTCGACCGAATCATCGATTCGTGAAATGTTTTCCTCGTCGGCGAAGACGAGCCTCAATGATGCATCCTCAACCACGTAGTCGATCGTGGCATCTGGAAACTTGAAGTTGATCGGCACGGCGACACCACCGGCGCGCATGATGCCGAGCAAGGTCGTCAGATATTCCACCGAATTCTGCCCGAGAATACCGACATGGGTACCCCGTTCGATAGCCAGATTCGCAGCAACGCCATCGGCCAGACGACCGAGTTCCGCAAAAGAAAATATTTCGGGCTGCTCCGGCACCACAAGGTCGATCAATGCCTGAGCATCACTCGTTGCATGCAGCACCGATCCGAGGTTTCTCACGGCGCGAGTACGATTTTGCCGAACACCTCACGCTCTTCCATCAGGCGCTCGGCTTCGCGAGCGTCTTCCAAGGGTAAAACCTTGTCGATCACCGGGGTCAGAGTGCCGGCAGCGGCATAGTCGAGCATTGCGACGATATCGCCGCGCCGCCAGCCGTTTGAACCCAACAGATTGTGTTCGTAACTCCATACATAGCGAAGATCTATCTGTTCTTCGAAACCTGCGGTGGCACCGCAGGTCACGAGTCGGGCACCCGCTTTCATGCAGCGAGTGGAATCGATCCAGGTACCGCCGCCGGTGCAATTCACCACCAGGTCCACGCCGCCGGCTCTGCTGCCGAGTCTCGGTTTGCCAACGAGATCCCAGACCGCCTCACGCATATCCGATTCGACATAGTTGACCAGAAGATCCGCGCCCAGATCACTCAGCCGATTGAGCTTTTCCGCGCTGCTGGCACAAGCGATGATCCGCGCACCGACCATCCGCGCAATCAACACACTTGCCGTACCCACACCACCGCTGGCACCCAGCACCAGAACGGTATCATCGGGGCAGACTTTTGCGCGGGTCACCATCATCCGATGGGCCGTGGCGTAGGCCAGCGGAATACTCGCCGCAACCTCATAACTGACATTTTCGGGAACAG
>QIDL01000498.1 GCA_003228415.1 Gammaproteobacteria bacterium
GAGCCTGCGCTCCCCTGAATGTTCTTTTGCGTGCCAGCGGCATCACGCCGCTCAACCCATGACTATCTGATCTTGAAGGGCCGCAGCTTTTTCGCCACCAGCTGATTCTTCAGTCGAACGTAGCAAGGCAGGCCGTCGCGATAGGCGGGATAGTCCTCCCCGGCGATCAGCGGCAACAGATAGCGCCGGGCTCTGGCAGTGATGCCGAACCCGTCTTTGGAAATAAAGCTCTTCGGCATCTTACGTTCGACGTTGGCCACCCGGGCGAGCGGCGCAGCACCGATCTTCCATCGATACGGGGAATCGCTGGTGCGCACGATCGTTGGCATGATCTTGTCCCTGCCGGCCAGGGCGAACTCGACTGCCGCCTGTCCCACCGCGTAGGCCTGTTCGACATCGGTCCGTGAGGCGATGTGCCGGGCGGCACGCTGCAGGTAATCGGCAACAGCCCAGTGGTACTTATAGCCGTGCTTCTCCTTGATCATCCGTGCGATGGTGGGGGCGACGCCGCCAAGCTGAGAATGCCCGAAGGCATCCTTGGAGCCCGCGTCCGCCACGAACGAACCGTCGCGATACTGAGCCCCTTCCGAGACGACGATCACGCAATAGCCTTTTTCGCGCACCACTTCACGCACCCTGCTCAGGAAACGGGCCTTGGCGAACGGGACTTCCGGCAGCAGGATGATGTGCGGGGCATCTCCCGGGGCTTCCTGAGCCAGCGCACCGGCCGCCGCGATCCACCCCGCGTGTCGACCCATCACCTCCAGGATGAACACCTTGGTCGATGTCTCACACATGGAGGCGACGTCAAGCGCGGCCTCCCTGGTCGAGATAGCCACGTACTTTGCCACCGAGCCAAAGCCGGGGCAGGTATCTGTGAGCGGCAGATCGTTGTCCACCGTCTTCGGAATGCCAATGCAGGTCAGTGAATAGCCGAGTTGATCGCCAAGATGAGAGACTTTGTTGGCCGTATCCTGAGAATCCCCACCGCCGTTGTAGAAGAAATAGCGCACATCGTGGGCCTGGAAGACCTCGATGAGACGGCGATACTCGCGCTCGTTTTCTGCAAACGACTTCAGCTTGTAGCGACAGGATCCGAAGGCACCGCTCGGCGTCGAACGGAGTCCGGCGATGGCCGCGGCCGATTCTCTGCTGGTATCGATCAACTCCTCTTTGAGCGCACCAATGATCCCGTTCTTACCCGCGAAGACCTTGCCGATAGAATCCCGGTTGGCTCGAGCCGTTTCGATCACACCACAGGCGCTGGCATTGATGACGGCGGTCACGCCACCGGATTGGGCGTAGAAGGCGTTGTATTTGGGCATGAATTCTGGCGTTACCTTTAAGAAGCCGGCATTCTCCGTGATGCGCGCAAATTGTGCGAGAATTTCTCTCAAATCCAGATGGGCGGCAACAAAACAATATGAAATCGGTTTTTCAGATGTTCTGGCGGATGTGCCTGCTACGCCAGAATCCAGCCCATGTCCCGACTCAGACCTGGTTCGTCGCCTTTATTATCGTGGCGAATTTGTTGACCAGCATTATCGTCTCATTCTCCATCGACCAGACCGCAAATGCCCTGGAAATCACTACCCGGATCGTCGTCGGTCAGGCGACCACCGCGGGGCTGATCTGGCTGGCGACCTATCTGCGCGAATTTCCCAATCGCTTCGCGGGCACGCTGACGGCCCTGTTCGGCTGTGATCTCATCATCACGGCCTGCTTCGGCCTGTTGGTTCCCGTTGTCTCGCTGTTCGGTGAAAACACACTCATGGTACTGACCCTTGCCGCGCTGGTGTGGAGTCTGGCCGTCACGGGATTCATTATCGCGCGATCACTGTCCATCCAGATCAGCATCGGCATCCTGTTGGCGCTCGGCATCACGGTACTCTCAACCGCCACCAGCCAGCTGTCTATCGGCGCCTAGAAGTGGTCAGACACATCTACTTCCTGGGTATCGGCGGCACCCTCATGGGCAGCCTCGCGCAACTGGCGCGCGAGCAGGGCTACCGAGTCACCGGATCGGATAGCGCGCTGTATCCACCCATGAGCGATCAGCTTGCCAACGCCGATATCGAAGTCTTCGAAGGTTTCGATCCCGCTCAACTCGATCCCGCACCGGACCTGGTAGTGGTGGGTAACGCGAGTTTGCCTCGCGGTCATCCCGGTGTCGAGTGCGTGCTCGAGCGCGGGCTGCCCTATACCTCGGGTGCAGAGTTTCTCGGCCGGGAAATTCTTCATGACCGCTGGGTACTCGCGGTGTCCGGTACTCACGGTAAAACCACCACCGCCAGCATGCTGGCCTGGATTCTGGATCAGGCAGGACTGGAACCCGGCTATCTGATCGGCGGCGTGCCGAAAAATTTTTCAAGGTCGGCGCGCATGGGGAGCAAGCCGTTCTTCGTTGTCGAAGCCGATGAGTACGATGCGTCCTACTTCGACCGGCGCTCAAAGTTTGTCCACTACCGTCCGCGCACTCTGATCATCAACAACCTGGAGTATGACCACGCCGATATCTTTGCAGACCTGGCGGCGATTCAGACCCAGTTCCACCACCTCATTCGCACCGTCCCTGCCAGTGGGTTGATCGTGGCGCCGGCAAACGACGACAACGTCGCTGATACTCTGCAGATGGGCTGCTGGACGCCCACGTCACGGTTCGGTGGACCACTGCAGAAACAGCCGCTGGCAGAAGACAACGGCGATCTCTGGAACGCAATCCTCAGCTCTCCCGATGGCGGCGAGTTCACTGTGACCTTGAATGAAGTGGCGCTCGCGACGCTGAAGTGGGCGCTCATGGGCGAGCACAATGTTCACAACGCCCTGGCGGCAATCGCAGCCGCTCGACACGTCGGGGTCAGACCGGAAGATGCCATCCAATCCCTCTCGGAGTTTCAGGGCGTGCTCAGGCGCATGGATCTCATCGCCGAGATCGGGCGCGTGGCGATCTATGACGACTTTGCCCATCACCCCACCGCCATCCGCCAGACCCTGCAGGGATTGCGCCACAAGGTCGGCAACGAGGAAATCATCGCTGTCATAGAGCCCCGCACCCACACCATGTCGCTGGGGACCCTGCGCTCGGAGCTCACCAACTGCTGTGCGCCAGCCGACGCCGTGTACTGGTACCGCGGCGAGAATATTTTGTGGGACTTGAGCGAGGTGGTGCAATCCAGTGTGATTCCGGCGCGCCAGTTCGATGACCTCGATCG
>QIDL01000120.1 GCA_003228415.1 Gammaproteobacteria bacterium
ATCGGCTCCCATCTGGTCGCCCGACTCATCGAGGAAGGCAAGAGCGTCAGGGTAATTGACGATTTCTCCAACGGACTGCCGGGGGACTTACCGACCGATGAGATCGAGCTGGTCGAAGCCGACATCACCTACATGCCCACGCTTGAAGCGGCTGTCGAGGGCGCAAGCGTGATCTTCCACCTGGCGGCGCTCGTTTCGGTTCCCGGCTCGATCGACGATCCGGTACGCTGCTACCAGGTCAATGTACAAGGCAGCCTAAATGTCCTCAGCGCGGCCGCAAGGGCAGGCGTAAAACGAGTCGTGCTGGCCTCCTCTGCCGCGGTTTACGGTGAGTCGGGGGTGCCAGTGTCCGAAGATGCTCCGAAGCAACCGTTCTCGCCGTATGCCGCCTCGAAGTGGGCAATGGAGGAGGCGGCGCTGATGTTCCATCGTGCATACGGATTGCCGATCGTCTGCCTTAGGTACTTCAACGTCTATGGTCCGCGTCAGCGGCCGGATTCGATGTACGCGGCGGTCATTCCGGCCTTTGTCAACGCCATGATCCGAGGGGAACCGATCACAATATACGGCGATGGAGAGCAGCGACGTGACTTTGTAAACGTGGACGACGTCGTGCGCGCCAACCTGCTGGCAGCCGAAAGGGATGACGCGGTGGGGAAAGTACTAAACATAAGTGGTGGAGGAGCGGCGACCATCAACGAGCTGGCAGGGATCTTGCAGGCAGTTATCCCAGATGCACCGGCACCGGTTCACGGACCCTCAAGGGATGGGGATATCTACTTCTCCGAAGCGGTCATCGATCAAGCATGGGAAGCGTTAGAATATCGCCCAGAAGTCGCATTGGTGGAAGGACTGCAGTCCACGGTAGAATGGTTCCGCCAAGAGCGGCTTTAAACCCCTCAGTGAAACCCCGAATTCAGATTCGCAACCGCACGATATTGCTGGGTGACCTGGTGCTGATCGTCACCGCGGTGCTGGCAAGTTTCGCGCTTCGCCTAGATCTAGGTCCAATGTTCGCATTCTACTTGCCGGGCGCCTGGGCCATGGTGGCCGTTGCGCTCGTGGTCAAGCCGGTCGTCTACTACTTCTTCGGTCTTTATCGCCGCTATTGGGTATATGCCAGCGTACGCGAGCTCAGGATCATCGCCGCGGCCGTAGTCACGGCCTCGGTGGCGGTGGCTCTGATCTTGCTTCTCATTGCAAGCTTGGGCGGATTGACCCCTGGATTCCCTCGCGCGGTCATTGGCATCGATCTTATTCTTTCATTGATAGCGGTAGGGGGGCTGCGCCTGACCGTTCGGCTCTTGGCCGAAAGCGGACAGATCGATCAGCGAGGCAACGGCAACGGCCGCCCTCACGAGATGGTGGTTGTTGGCGCCGGAGATGCGGGTGTTCTGGTCGTAAGGGAGATGCAGCGAAATCCGCAGCTCAACATGAAACCCGTCGCATTTGTCGACGACGACCCCGAGAAGTTGAAGAAAGACATCCACGGCGTTCGGGTCGCAGGTTCGCTAGCGGATCTGGAGAGCGTGCTGCAGCGTTATCTCAAGCCCGAAGTCGTAATTGCCATTCCGACCGCACCGGGTACGGTGGTCCGTACGGTGACGGAAGTCTGCCAGCGAAATGAAGTGCCTTTCCAAACCATGCCCGGTATGTATGAGCTCATTGGTGGAAGGGTCAGTGTCAGCAGACTACGTCAGGTGGATATCTCGGACCTATTGCGCCGGGAACCCGCGCATATTGTAGATACCGCGGTTGGCAAGACGATTGCTGGGAAGCGCGTCTTAGTCACCGGGGCAGGGGGCTCTATTGGTCTTGAGCTCTGCAGACAGGTGCTGCGATGGAATCCCGAGCATTTGGCGATGCTGGGGCATGGCGAGAACAGCATCTTCGAGGCGCTTCTCGACCTGAAAGAGGATCTCCCAGAGGTCGACCCTCGGCCGATCATCGCCGATATCCGAGACCTAGACCGAATTCGCGAAGTGTTTGCGGATTATCGTCCCGAAGTCGTATTTCACGCCGCGGCGCACAAGCATGTACCCCTCATGGAGATCAACGTTGAGGAAGCAGTCACCAACAACGTGCTCGGCACGCAGAGCGTGGTGCAGGCGGCGCTGGCTTGCGGTACGGAACGCTTGGTGCATATCTCCACCGATAAGGCTGTACAGCCTACAAGTATCTACGGGGCGACGAAGCGATTCTCTGAGCTAATCGTGCGTGATGCGGGTCTCAGCCGCCGGTGCAATTTCGTGTCCGTGCGCTTCGGTAATGTGCTCGGCAGCCGTGGCAGCATGGTCCCACTATTCCAGCGGCAGATCGCGAAGGGCGGTCCGGTGACAATCACTCACCCGGACATGAAGCGCTTCTTCATGACCATCCCCGAAGCGGTCCATCTCGTGCTTCAGGCCGCAAGCATTGGCCGCGGCGGGGAGCTTTTCGTGCTTCGCATGGGAGAACAGGTACAGATCCTGGACCTGGCTCAGGATCTCATTCGGCTCTCCGGACTGGAGCCGGGCAAAGACATCGAGATCGAGTTCACAGGAATCCGACCCGGGGAGAAGCTGAGCGAAGCGCTGTGGGATGAAGGGCTCGACTATGAGCCCACGGTGCACCCGGATGTCGTCAGCGTGAACGAAACGGAAGTGCTTGAAGCAGGTCAACTGGATGCCACCATCGCTGAGATGGTGCGTCTCGCCAAGGAAGGCGACACCGAGGCAGTCGTTGGCCTACTCTCCGAACGCGTGCCGGGAAATCGACTCGGCGAAGCTCCACCACCCGATCTAACCTACCTCTTTTAGGCCCCCAAGTACTCACTCATCCCAACCCGGCTGGTTCGCCGCCAGGCTTTGGACGTCGTAGTACCATTCGGCGCAGTTGTTGTAGAAGTAGTCTGGATCGGGCTGCAATTCAGCCACATCCGGGATGATGTGGTCAATCAATACCACTTCGATCTGTCCTGCTCCCGCGCGTCGCTCACTGAGAATCTGGGAGTGGCGCGCGTCCCAAAAGCGAGCCCATCTCTGATAGCGATCCAATTCATCGAGCGTGCTGATCGAGCCGGCGAGGGCATAAGCACCGGCAACTGCAACTGCCACCCCCGCAACTCGCAGGGCGCTCTTCTCATACTTGCGATGTTGAGCCTCGAGAAGCGACCCGAGAATCGCACCGACCGCCGCGACAGCAAGCGCCACCGCAAAAGCTGCCAGG
>QIDL01000428.1 GCA_003228415.1 Gammaproteobacteria bacterium
TCCCTGGGCGACGCTCAGCGACCTTGGAACTCCGGCGTGCGCTTTTCGGAAAACGCACGTCGCCCTTCCGCTCCATCCTCACTGTTGCGCACCTTGAGCAGTTGCTCCCGTGAAATTGCGCCGCCTTCGGCGGGACTGCTGTTGAGTGTTTCCAGCGAAAACCGCTTCAATGTCGCAACCACCAGGGGTGCGGAGTGACGTAAGATGGCGGCGTATTCCCTGGCAGCAGCCAGTTCCTCGCCGGCCGGTACCACCTTGTTGACCATGCCCACTTCATAGGCTCGTGCTGCGCTCAGATCCTCGCCCAGCAGCATGAACTCCATGGCGATTTTGTGCGGGATCCTGGCGACGGCGCTGGCGATCAGGCCGCCGGTGAAGCCCAGTTGGGCTTCGGGGTATTTGAAGATAGTCGTTTCCGAAGCCACCACCAGATCACACATCTGCACGATGCAGTAAGCACCGCCAATGCACCAGCCGTGGACCGCCGCGACGATGGGTTTTGATACAACGGCGCCGACGCTCGGTACACCCTCCCACATCTCTGTCGGCGGGCTCGTGATATCGGCACCGACGGAAAAGGCACGATCGCCTGCCGCATGCAGTATGGCGACCCGGTCGTCGGAACTCTCCAAACGCCGCCATGCTGCCTGCAGGCCTTTGATGACGGCTTCGTTCAACGCGTTCAATTTCTCGGCTCGCTCTATGGTGATGATCGCGATGTCATCTTCGGACCGATAGCTGACTACCTCGCTCATGCGTCGTTCTCCAGCCAGGCGTTGAACCTGGCCTCGCGCTTCTCGCGGAAGGCGCCAACGCCTTCCCTGGCATCGGGATGATGATCCGAGATGGCCGTTTTCGCGGCGATCTCATCGAGGGCCTGGTTCCAGCCGAGCTCTCCCGCATTGTAAACCGAGCGTTTCAACAAGCGCATGGACACCTGTGGGCCATTCGCGAGCTCTTCCGCCCAGGCGAGCGTTCGGGCTTCCAACTCGGCGGGGGAAGTCACTTCGTTCACCAATCCGAGTTCTAGCGCTTCGGAGGCCGTCACGATCTTTTTCTTCATCAGAAATTCGAGCGTTCCGGCCACGCCGAGGATCTGGACGAGAAGATATTGACCGCCTTCATCCGGGAGCAGACCAAAACGCAGGGTGGCGCTGCCCATCCGTGCGGTGTCTGCCGCAATGCGGAAGTCACAGGACAGGGCCAGCGAAAACCCGGTCTGGATGGCCACGCCATTGATGGCGGCAATGGTCAGCTTGTCCAGATTTCGTACGACGGTATTGAGTTGCTGCGAGATCGTTCTGAGGCCGTTGTAGGTACCGAGCGCGCTGTCGTGGCCAGGTGGTATGTCCGGCATTAGTGGTGTACCGCCGAGTTCGGCGCTTCGATAGGCCTTGAGATCGTCTCCTGCACAGAAGGCCCGGCCGCTGCCGGTGAAAACCAGTACCCGCACGGCATTGTCCATCTGAGCCTGTGTGACCGCTTCGATGAGATCTCGTTTGATGCCACCCGTCATGCCGTTCAATCGTTCTGGCGTGTTGAATTGAAACCAGGCGATGCCAGGGTCGCGGAGGCTCACCTCGAAGCCGGTAAATTGACCGATATCCATGAACTTTTATCCCCCGGATTTTTTCGATATAGAGCTATCATCGACGCTTTCAGGCACAGATGCTAGAAGGAATACGGGATGAACCAGCCGGCCCCAAGGCTTCGCCGGGCACTCAGAGTTCTCGCGTCGTTGGTGATCGTGATGGGGTCCTGGTCATTGGCAGCGATTGCCCTTGGGGGTGCGGGAGGAGACGGCAGGGCAGACGTATATGGTATCTGGGCGTCGTCCGGAACCATGATTGAAGTGAAGTCTGTCGGGGGAAGCTTGAGCGCTCGGATCATCGCGCTGAAACACCCTGACTGGAGAGAGAAGGACGAGAAGGGTGAGGTCGGCGAGCCCAAGACCGATCTCTACAATTCGGATGCTTCGCAACATGGGAGGCCTCTGATTGGTCTCGAGATGCTCGGCGGCTACCAATACCGGAAAGGTAAGTGGCGTGGCCAGTTGTATCTACCGTCCAACGGCACAGACTGGACCTCGACCGTGCGGCTTAAAAAGGGTGAGCTGCTGATCCGTGGTTATGCAGGCGTTCCCATTTTCGGTAAGACTCAGGTTTTCGCACCGTTGTCCGCATGTAACGACGATATCCTGCGGATGATTGAAAACGCTGGCATCAAGGACACCCCGTGCAGCCGGGTAACAGGACAGTGAGAGTCCTCTGCCGGTTGTCGGCTGTCCTGGTTTTGGCGCCACTTTCGGCGACCGTGACTAACCACCCATGATCGTCTTCCAGGTTTCCAGGTCATTGACTCTGAGATAGGCATTGTGCTGCTTGGTTTCGCCCATGGTGGCGTTGGGCACGTGCCCGTAGTTGTGACCAGGCAGCAGCAGCGTATCGTCGGGCAGGGTGGCCAGTTTCTGCAGGCTGCGATACATCTGCTCGGTGTCGGAGCCGGGCAGATCGACCCTGCCGCAGCCATTGATGAACAGGGTATCGCCGGATACCAGTGTCCGTTTGATCCTGAAGCACTGGGATCCGGGCGTATGGCCCGGCGTGTGGAGAAACTCCACATCCACATCGCCGATATTCAAGGTGTCTCCGGAACTCACCCTGACCATGTCGGTATCCGAGATCCCGGTGATCTTTTTCAATCCGTCCGCTTCTTCTTTGTGTATGTAGATTTTCAGCGCTTGTTTTTCCAGTAACTGCGCCACGCCCTCCACACTGTGCCCACCCATCGAGCCACCACAGTGATCCGGGTGATAGTGTGTCACCAGCGCACCTGTGAGGATGTAGTCGTGTTTTTCGATGTGAGAAATCAGCCCGCCGATGTCCCAGGCCGGGTCGACCACCACGACTTCCCGCGTCGACCGTGACCCGACCAGGTAGGTGAAGTTCTGCATCGGGCCGACTTCGATCTGCTCGATGATCAGTTCCTGTTCGTCGGTTCGTTCATCTGTCATTGGCGATGGCCCCCTGTTCGCCCGCTGATGGCTCTTAATCCGCTGAAGGCTCTAGTGATGTTCCAGGGTAATCATAGTGATCTCGCAGCGCGACCCCAGCCGTAGTATCGGACCCCAGGTGCCGGTGCCCGGGCTGACATAGAGGTGCATGCCCTGGATGTCGTAGAGACCCTTGATGCGG
>QIDL01000607.1 GCA_003228415.1 Gammaproteobacteria bacterium
GCTTCTCGTCTACTACTTCACACCAATCGATCATCTATGGATCGGGGCGGGGCAGCTCATTGGCGCACTGGCTGTGTTGGCTGTAGCGTTGCGAATGCGTTCTCAGCGTATGAATCCAGACAGTGAGAGTTTCTCGCAAACCAGCTTTCGCGAGAAAAGCGCAATCCTGATGTTTGCAGCGCTGGTTGTACTGACGCTCGGCGGCCTTACACTCGTTGCGACGTACGGACTTTCTACTCTCGTACCGGTCGTCTTGGCCACCGTGGCGTTGCTAATTACTATCGCCGTTGTTGGGCACCTTGCAATCGCTTTTCTACAGAATCCCATCGATGAACTAGATTCAGCCGCGGACGAACGTGACCGAGAGGTAGAACTTGGCAGCATCAGGAACGCTTACTACGTGCTTGGATGCGGAATCTGGTCGATCCCGGTGATTGCTGTTATTGACCTTTCTGGGTTGATAGTTGCGCTCGTGGCATGTTCATTGATTCTTGCAGCCGAACTCATCTACTACGGATCCTTGGTACGCTACTATCGAACCGGCGTCGCTTGATGGCGAAGACGAAAAGCCAGGTGTCCAATGAGCTGCGTGAGCTGCGTCGTAGTCATGGCGAGATTACGCAACAGGATCTCGCACGGAAGTTGGGTGTCGCAAGGCAGACCATAATAGCCATCGAGCAAGGAAAGTTTTGCCCTTCATTGGAGACCGCGCTCCGAATGGAGCTTGTTTTTGGAGTCCCTGTAGGCGAGATATTCAGCCTGGTGGAACCGGATTGATATTCCGTCCTGGCCGATGGCAGACCCACAATGGGACAGGCTGTCATGATCTGCCCAAAGATGGGTGCCTGATATCATTCTCGCCGGGTTTTGGCTGGTTCCTTGCCCGGCACTTGTTCCGCGCTAAAAGCCCGCTGGCAAATACCGATGAATCGCTTCGCGCCTTCGGATAGCGCCTTGTGTTTTTTGTAATAGAGACCGACTTCGCGCTCGAATGAGGAGACTTCGAGCCCGAGGATCTGGTGATAGCCCGGAAGCTCGCCAAGCAGCCGATCGGACAGGTAAGTGATTCCCTTTCCCGCTTTGCAGAGCGCCAGGCGCAGCTCCAGATGGCTGACTTCCCAGACGGCCTCTACCATGTCGCGAATACGCTGGTTTCCGGGCCGCTTGCCCGCATCATCGAGATAACTGGTCAGTAGCGTCTGCGATCCCATGTGGCGAGCGGGGTCTGCCGCCAGCGCGGCATAGGCAGGATGATTCTCGTGAACCACCAGATGACGGGACTCCCTGAAAAAGGGCACACATTCAAAGTGACCGGGCATCCGACTCTGGAATGGCCCGAAACCCAGCTCCCAGCGATCCTCGTCCACGCCATAGACCATCTCACGGCTCGGTGCGACATCGAGCTTCAAACGAGTCAGCGGGTTGCGATCGCAGAATTCCAACAACAACCGCTCACCATAGAATCGGTTGACCGCGCTGCTCATCGCCAGGTTCAGGGTCGATAGCGCACCGGTGCGGATGCGTTGGATATCATCCAGCGCCTGTGATTCCTCGTTGATCACCAACCTGGAAAAACTGAACAAACGCTTGCCGGATTCAGTGAGTGCGAGCTTACGGCCCCGCAACAGCAACTGGCAGTCCATTTTATGCTCGAGACTGGCGATTGCCTGGCTGACCGCCGACTGCGATATGTCGAGCTTTTCCGCAGCACGGGAGAAACCATCCTCTTCCACTACCGACGCGAAGATTCGTATCTCATGTCGCTCGATCTGCATCCGCTGAGCCTGGTGTCCTTTCTCATGAATAGCTGAAATATAAGCCATTCATGGGACAGGACACTACCAGCGCAATCAGGTCAGCTCCAGGGTGATTCGATCATCACCACTTATGCGCCGATAAGTCATCCTTATGAACCGGAGAAGTCCATAAGTCGTGCTTCTGATTGGTGAAGTGAAACGCTATGGGTAACCGCAACCCGTGCGCGTAGGCTGATTGGACTGCGAACAACCTCACCAACGGAGAGCATTCATGACTATGGCAAGAGGGCTCGAAGGCGTGATCGTCGATACCACAAGTATTTCTCTGGTGGATGGCGACAACGGTGTTCTGAGTTATCGGGGAATGACCATCGACGATCTGGTGGACCTGCCCTTTGGCGAAGTGGCTGCTCTGGTGGTGGACGACCGGATTCACAAGCAACTGTCGATCGATGTCGAGGCGGCCAGCCCCCTTTCCGGCCGGGAGCAGGCGCTGGTGCTTTCATTGCCGAAAGACACACATCCGATGCACGTTCTGCAAGGTATCGCACCACTGCTCGATCGCACTCACGCTTTCGCCGATCGCGGCGAAGCCGCCCAGGGTTTCGCCATAGCCGCGAAGCTGCCAACCATTCTCGCCACCTTCTTCCGAGGCGACGCGGTGCTGCCAACGACGACTGTCGATCCGGCCCAACGTTTTCTCGAGCAGATCGGCGCCCCGGCCACAGACATCGCCCACCGTGCCTACAACGTGACCCAGATTCTCCAGATCGAGCACAGCTTCAATGCCAGCACCTTTGTCGCCCGGGCTACCGCGAGCACCCTGGCCCCGGTGGAAAACGCCCTGTCAGCGGCCTTTGGCGCATTACACGGTGTTCTGCACGGTGGCGCGGATCAGGCCGCACTGGAAACGGCCGACCAGGTTGGTGATCCCGGAAAAGCGGCCGCCTTTGTAGATCACTGTCTCGAAACCAAGGCCAAGGTGATGGGAATGGGGCATCGTGAGTACCGGGTACTCGATCCAAGAGCCAAGTACCTGAAATCCCTCGCAGAGGAACTGTGCAGCGGCACGATCCACGAGAATACCTACCGCACACTGGTGGCCATCGAAAACCGCTTTACCGAACGTATGGCGGAGCAGAACAAGTCGCTCTATGCCAACCTGGAATTCTATAAGGGAGTGATTTACCGGACCCTGGGACTACCGACGCCATTTTTTACCGCGAACTTTGCCATGTCTCGAGTCTATGGCTATCTCGCGCACTTCATCGAGTCCAGAAAAGACAATCGACTGGTTCGACCCAAGGCCGACTACATCGGGCACCCGGTCGGGAGTCGACGTCTCACTCAGGCGTAAGGGTGAGCAACAGATCGGTACCCACGGCGACGCACCCACCTCGTCTGAAAAGTCCCCGCAACGGAACCCC
>QIDL01000557.1 GCA_003228415.1 Gammaproteobacteria bacterium
CACCGTGCCGCACTCGGCGACGGCAAGATAGTCGAGGATTTCATGCTTGCCGGTCTCGAGGTCGAGTTCGATTTCGACAAATGCCACGGCGAGCCCGGGGACTGTGCCACGTACCGGTAAATTGTCCTTGGAGACCCCGATCAAGCCGCTACCGGCGAGCCCCTGAACCGCGCGCTGAGTGACCTCATGGATGTCTTCCGGATAGGTTTCTCCACTGAACTTGCCACCGAGCTCAATCGCCTTAGCGGCCACCTCGCCGTAGCTCATGCTGCGGGCGCCATTGGCAGTATCGAAGACACGTTCATCGGCAACGTCGTAGCGATCGGGTGTCCCGCCGAGGGTGAGTGCGGCGATTTCCTTCATCTTCTCCAGCAGATCCTCGGCGGCCACATAGTTCGCTCTGGTATGGGTGAAGGTCGTGTTGCTGCCTGCCTGATAGCTGCTCCACGGCAGATGGAGGCTGGAGTTGCCATGGTGAACGATGCAATTGTTCCAGTTGCACTTCAGCAGTTCGGCCGCGGCACGGGTGGTGGAGACATAGGAGTAAGTTCCCAGATTGCCGACGCCGCTGTGCAGATGGATTTTGCCATCCGGGGTGATCCGGACCAGGCCATCAAAGCCGCTGGAGCCAGCGGAGTGATAGCCCTGGCCAACGCCGATGCCGATGACTTTGCTGCCATTTTTCTGGCCACTACGCTTTTTCCGTTCACTCCAGTTGAACATCTCGGCGCCCAGCACAAGAGCATCTTCCATGTAGGCGCTGGTCACCGGGACCTGGTCGGCGTTCAGGGTGGCGCTGGAATCAGGGGCATTGATGCGGCGAATTTCCACCGGGTCCATGCCCAGTTCCCGTGCGGCTTTGTCCATCAGCGGCTCGAATATGGCCGTCATCTGATTTTCACCGGGACCGCGCTGCGCGCCCCTGGGCGTGGTGTTGGTGAAGACGGGGACATCGCGCAAACGCATGGCGGCCGGTTGATAGAGGATCGAGACGGCGCCTCCGGCCGATGAAGCGTCGCCGCCGGCCTGTTTCGAGCCGATGTCCTGAACGATGTAAAGGTCGACGGCAGAGACGGTGCCGTCCTTTGCGAAGCCGGCCTTGACCCAACCCTGGAATCCGACCCTGGCCGAGCCGACGTAGTACTCCTCTTCCCGGGTGATTCGCAGCATGACCGGCCGGCCGAGCTTTTTCGAGAAGTGGCCGGGAATGGCGAGCACCGGATAAGCGGCGATCTTGGAGCCGAACCCACCGCCGCAGTATTCGGATACGTAGACCAGATCCTGCTGCTCGATACCGAGCATCCGGGCCAGGAACGGCAGGACAAAGCTATGGGATTGAGTGGAGCCGTGAACGTGACACTTGCCACCCTGCCAGTAGCTCAGCACCGAGCGTGGCTCCATGGACATGTGGGCGTAGCCAGTGGTGACGAACGATTCTTCCAGTACCACCGCCGCATTGTCGAAGCCGGCTTCGAGATCGCCGTAGCTCCATTCGGTGGGGGCAGCACCTGTAGGTTCCTTGCCGGCCCGAAATCGGTCCACGTCTTCCTGCGACCAGGTCAGTTTACGCATCTCGCGCGGGAAGACATTGCCTTCGAGGCGGGCGCTGGCGCCGCCGGGGCTGAGGCTGTCAATGGGGTCCACCGTGAACGGCAGGGGTTCGAGATCAATGGCTATTTTCGTCAACGCGTCTTCGGCCGTTTTCTCGTCAACGGCGGCGACGACCAATATGGGATCACCGACGTAAACCGGCTCGTTGGTAAGCAGTGCCGGTGCCGGGGCTTCGGTCGTATAGACGTCTTCAGCGGTCAGGATGCCGACGACGCCCGCCATGGCCAATGCGCGTGATGCATCGATGTTCGTGACCCTTGCATGGGGCATCGGCGAGGTGTAGATACGAGCGTAGACCATGCCGTCCATGGTGTAGTCCTCAGCGTACCTGGCCTTGCCGGTCACCTTGCCTTGAATGTCGGGCGGGGTGAAATTCTTGCCGATGTGTAGATAACTCATGTGGCTTGTCCCGAATTGCGCATCGTCTGCGATGCGGCCATTACCGCGCTGAGATAGTGGTCATAGGCGCCACAGCGGCAGAGGTTGCCGGATAGAGCCTGCCGAACCTGTTCCCGGGTAGGTGTCGGGTTTTCTTTCAACAGCGCCATTGCCGACATGAGCTGGCCCGGCGTGCAAAATCCGCATTGCGGCGCGAGTTCGTCGATGAAAGCCTGCTGGAGTGGGTGTAGAGCGCCGGAGGCGTCCTGTAATCCTTCTACCGTCGTGATAGCGCGCCCGCGGACGCTATGGGTCAGCATGGAACAGGCGTAGTGATTTATATCCTCTACCAGTACCGTGCAGGCTCCGCACTCACCCCGGTTGCAGCCGATCTTGGTGCCGGTCAATCCGAGCTTGTAGCGCAGCGTATGTGCGAGCGTTTCCTGAGGCAGCACATCGACCGGGCGCCGCCGACCATTCACGTTCAAGGTGATGAGCCTCTCAACGGTACCGGATGGACGGCCCTGGGCAGACGCCGAATACCAGGCAGAGCTGGATGCGGCGGCGGCACTTGATGAGATGACACCCTTGATGAAACGGCGTCGCGACAGATTTGATTTCACGGCTGCATACCCCCTGTAGTCATTCTACACCTGATAAAGTGGCAGGCGCGATGGAGTTATGGAGTCGGCGCCGGGTGAGTGGTTTTGGTTCGAAGACGATGTGGTGGCTGGCGATCGTTCTGATCGTGTCGGCCTGTGGGGGAGAGAATTCTTCGCAAAACGCGATGAGCTCGGTGAACGACAACGAGAGCGTCCGGAACCGGGGAGCCGCCAGGGATAACTGGTGGGACGTCCTGCCGAGACCGGAATGGGGTGCGTTCGAACGCCTGGATGACGGTGGCGGTTGGTTCGAGGTGTATCGGGTTCGCGACGACGTCCTGGCGATCTATGAGCCCGGTCAGTTCGAAGAGGTTGTCTCGTATCTGATTCTTGGTAGCGAGCGTGCGCTGCTGTTCGACACCGGGCTCGGCATCGGAAATATTCGAGCCGTCCTCGCGCCCCTGACCGAGCTGCCGGTGGTGGTTCTGAATTCTCACAGTCACTACGACCACGTCGGCGGTAATCATCTATTCGGGTGGATCTATGGTCCTGACTACGCCTATACCCGTTCGCGGATGAAGG
>QIDL01000058.1 GCA_003228415.1 Gammaproteobacteria bacterium
AATTCCGCCAATCGTTGGTGAATCTGACGACCTCGGCAGCCGGGCCGGAGGGCTACCGAGCCGGTGGGCAACCGCGCCGGTATGCTACCGGGTCAGCATGTAGTCGATCGCCGCGCCGAGCTCGTCATCCGAACAGGCCATACACATCCCCATGGGCGGCATGCCGGGTGGCATGCCATCTTTGACCGACTTCATCAGCAACTCCCGGCCCTTGGCCAGCCGCGGCGACCAGGCCTCGGAATCACCCGGGATCGGCGCACCCGCCACTCCCCCTGCGTGGCAGGAAAAGCAGGACCGGTTGTAAATGTCCTCGCCCGGATGAACCTGGCTCAACTCGTCATCCGCACATCCCAGCAACGCGACTACAGCAAGGACACCCGCGAATACCTTCAGCAATTGAACCTCCCCGATGCTGGCAGCCATCATAGCCCGCAGAGAATCGCCGCGCCCTGCTCCAGGGTCTCATCATCCTTGGCAAAACAGAACCGCAGGACTCTATGGCCGGGATCCTCCCGGTAAAAGGGCGAAACCGGAATCGACGCGATCTTCGCCTGTTTTGTCAGACGCACGGCCAACTCGGAATCCCGCTCGTTGGAGAACTTCGAATAGTCCAGCAGCTGAAAGTAGGTACCCGCAGAAGGCACGAATTCAAAAGGCGAGTCCGCGAGCAATCGACAGAACAGGTCACGCTTACGCTGATAAAACGCTCCCAATAACAGATGGTGTTCCGGGTGCGCGCTCAGGAAATCCGCCAGGCCGAGTTGTACCGGGGTGTTGGAGGTGAAGGTCACGAACTGATGGATGCGCCGAAACTCTTCGCTCAGTTCGACAGGCGCACAGCAATAGCCGATCTTCCAGCCGGTGGTGTGATAGGTCTTGCCGAACGAGCTGACGACGAAACTACGCTCGAAGAGATCGGCGTGCCTGGCCAGACTCTGGTGTTCGCGGCCATCGAAAACGATGTGTTCGTATACCTCATCCGCCAGCAGGTAGATGCGGCGTCCGGCGACGATGTCTCTTAGACTTTCGATGTCCGATGCATCCCACGCCGTCCCGGTCGGGTTGTGTGGTGTGTTGGTAATGATCAGGCGGGTTCGGTCGCTGACAAGATCTCGCACAGAATCCCAGTCGACGCGATAATCCGGCGGATGCATCGGTACATGGAGGGTCTTGCCGCCCTGCAAACGTACCACCGGTTGATAACTGTCGTAAGCCGGATCGAAGACGATGACCTCATCTCCCGGATTTACCACCGCTGCAATGGCGCAGAACAAGGCCTCGGTGGCGCCGGAGGTGATCGTCACCTCGGTATCGGGATCGAGCCGGCAGTCATAGAGCGCCGCAATCTTCTCCGCGATCGCGACCCGCAGCGCGGGAACACCCATCATCGGCGCATATTGATTGTGCCCCGTGGTCAGGTAGTGCTGGACCCGCTCGAGTAGATACCCGGGACCGTCGAAATCCGGGAACCCCTGGGAAAGGTTCAACGCGCCTTCGCGGCGAGCCAGTTCCGACATCACGGTGAAGATCGTCGTGCCGACATCGGGCAACTTGCTTGCAATTTTGAGGCTGGTATTCATGCCTGCGCATTCTGCCATGACCGCATGCAGAGCGACGCATCAAAGTAATATCAATATATTTTGATATTGATTTAGCGACCTGATAGCATCCCTGATCCGTTGAACGTGCTGACAGACGAGTAACGCTGCTCATGACCGAAGCCCAGGCAATAGCCGCCGAGCTATCACCGATCGAGGATATCGTCGGCCAGGGTAAAGCCGTGGGTGACTGGTTGCGAGCCAGCATCCTGCAGGTCCTGCACCAGGAATCCTATTCGGTGAGCGAGCTCTGCAAGCTCTTCGATGTACCGCAACCGGCGCTCAGCCACCATCTGAAAATTCTGCTTCAGGCCGGATTGGTCGCCCGCCGCCGCGAGGGTAACAGCATCTTTTACCGGCGTGCTTCGCTAGCCGCGGATTCTGTGGGCGCCGCCTTGCTGAGTGGACTCGATCGGGCGGAACTGGACAGAAATCTGCATCAACGGATCAACACCATTCACCAGACACGGAATCAGCGCTCGGCCGATTTCTTCGCCAGGAATGCCGCTGAGATCAGTGCCGAGCAAGCGCAGATCTCGGAACCCGGGACCTACGTAGACAGCGTGCTGGAGATGCTTGTCGAAGCGACCGATGAAGGCGCTGCGATCCATGAGGTGTTGGAGGTGGGTCCAGGCGGCGGCGAAATGCTCACACAGCTCGCGGCGCTGTTCGATGGTGTCACCGGGGTCGACACTTCGGCATCCATGCTGGACGCCGCGAAAAAGGCAACCGTCGACTGGCCCGGCGTACGCCTGCTCCATCAGGACTTTCTCACACTCCAGGCAAACGCCCCTTTTGACGCGCCTCCTTTTGACGCCCCCCCTTTTGACGCGATAGTCGCCGCCATGGTGGTGCACCATCAGGCATCACCGGCGTCGTTTTTTCAACAGGCCGCCCGCCTGCTACCCGGCGCTGGCGCGCTGGTGGTGGCAGAACTGTGCCGCCACGATCAACAGTGGGCGAACGAGGCATGTGGTGATCAGTGGCTCGGCTTCGAACCGGCCGATCTCAGCGGCTGGGCAGAGCGTGCGGATCTCGAACTCATGCAATCCCAGTATCTCGCTCAGAAAAACGGCTTCAGAATTCAAATACACCGATACCGTAAACGGGACCAGGCAGCTTCTACTCGAGCTCTTTCCACCTGAGTACTTTCCATGCAACCGCTTTTTGTTCAACCCTCCTTATTCAACCCTTTTATTTAACCCTCTTTATTCAACCTCAGGACTCACACCATGACGGACTACAAGGTAGCAGACCTCTCACTCGCCGAATTCGGGCGCAAAGAAATGTCCCTGGCGGAAGCCGAGATGCCCGCGCTGATGGCACTTCGGAAAAGGTATGCGGACGCACAACCGCTGGCGGGGGCCCGCATCATCGGTTGCATTCATATGACTATCCAGACCGCGGTGCTGATAGAAACCGTGGTCGATCTGGGCGCCGAGGTACGCTGGTCTTCCTGCAACATCTTCTCGACCCAGGATCACGCCGCCGCAGCGATGGCCGTAGCAGGTGTCCCGGTTTTCGCCTGGAAGGGTGAAACCGAAGAGGAATACGAGTGGTGCCTGGAGCAGACC
>QIDL01000505.1 GCA_003228415.1 Gammaproteobacteria bacterium
CCGATAATCGCCTGTACCAGCTTGTTGAGTTGAAAGTCGGGCGGCAGAAACAGCGGCATCATGGTGACGGCCATGAACAGCACCGTAATCAGCGGCACCGACCGGAACAGCTCGATAAAGGCGATCGCGGATATCCGAATCACCGGCATCTGCGATCGCCGTGCCAACGCCAGTGCGATCCCGCCGGGAAGGGCGGTGACGATGGCGACACCGGCGATCAGCAGGGTGAGGAAGAGACCGCCCCAGAAGTTGGTGTCGACCGAAACCACCGACCAGTTTCCCAGCCACAGGTAGACGCCGATGAGAACGATGCCCTGGAACCCCAGCATCGGGTACTTATGCAGATGCTCGTGCTTGTCTGCGAATCCGGTGACACCGACCACCCAATCCTTGAGCGTTCGCTGAGTCGCGATACCAAGAATGACGTGCAGCCAGTTGCTGATGAAAACCGTGATCGCCAGCAGCACCATCGTCTGCATGAACCATCCACGTTCGCCGCCGGAAAACAGGTAACCGGCCAGAAACGGATAAAAGATAACCGCGGTGATGCCGATACTGACCTTTCCCGTGACGCGCGGAAACCAGAACGGCGCCATCCACAGAACCAGCAGAATGAAGCCGAGATCGATACGCCACTGCTCGCCGTCGGGGTAGCGGCCGTATATGATGCCGTTGAACCACACGATGATGCCCGCCCAGCAGGCGCCGTCGGGGCTCGTATCGAGACATTGGCGCCGCGACTCGGCTTCCCATACGGCATCCGCGATCCCCCACTGATACAGGGCCGCAAAGGTGATGAATAGCAGGTACAGCACGACAAAAGTAATGATGGTGCTGAACCAGGAATAGAACAGATTCTCCCGAAACCAGCCGAGTACCCCGACCGTCGTCACCGGCGGCGGCTTGCTCGCCTTCGGGGTGAAGACGATGACGTCGCCGGACGATGATTCGACGCCTGCCATGGTCAGCGCTCCTTGAGTTGCACGCGCTCGTTATAGTAGTTGAGCGCAGCGGAGATGGTCAGGCTCACCGAGCTGTAGAACAGCATCACCATGGCCACGATCTCGATGGCGTACCCCGACTGATTCAGCGACGTCTGCATGTAGACCGCCACCAGGTCCGGATAACCGATGGCGATGGCGAGGGATGAGTTCTTCACCACGTTCATCCAGATGCTGATCAACGGTGGCATGATCGCGCGCATCGCCTGCGGGATGACGATCAATCGCAGAGTCCAGGCGGGCTTCAAACCCAGAGAGCTGGATGCCTCGGTCTGGCCGTGGCTGACGGAGAGAATCCCCGCGCGCACGTTCTCGCCGATGTAGGCGGCGTGGTAGATGACGAGCGCGATGAACAACGCCAGGAATGACGGCGGCAGCACGGTGCCGCCCTGGAAATTGAATCCCTTGAGCACCGGGATGCTCCATTCCAGCGGCGATCCCGTTACCAGGTACACCAGCATGGACAGGCCGAAGAGGATCCCGAGCGAGGTCCAGAAAACCGGGAAGCGCTCACCGGTCGCGAGCTGCCGGCGCTTGGCCCAGATGGCCAGAAAATAAACGACGACCACCGCCACCAGGACGGCGAACATGGTCAGCCAGAACAGATCGCCCGGCTGCGGCTCGGGAAAATACAGACCGCGATTGTTGAGCTGGAAAATTCCGAAGTCCCCGATGTCGATACTCTTCTTCGGCCGGGGCAGCACGCTGAACACCGCCAGATACCAGAACAGGATCTGCAGCAGCAGCGGCGTGTTGCGGACGATCTCCACATACCACGCGGCCAAGGTGGAAATCAGCCAGTTGTGGGACAGCCTGAGGATACCGATGGTGAAGCCGAGAATAGTGGTCAGCACGATGGCCAACAAGGACACGATCAGGGTGTTGACGATGCCGACCAGATAGACGCGACCGTAGGTGTCGGTGGGCTCGTAGGGGATGATCGACCAGGCGATGCTGAAGCCCGCCGTGATGTTCAGAAAATCGAAGCCAGAGGACATGCCCCGGGCTTCCAGGTTGGCGGCGGTGTTGGTGATCAGATACCAGCCTATCCAGCCGATAATGCCGAACACCAGAATCTGGTAGAAAATCGACCGATTGCGCTCGTCGTTGACGATTTTCGCAAAGGCCGATCGCGAGTCCCGTGATCCCCGCTCGATTACCGCGGCCATCGCTCAGTGCCCCTCCCCCGATTGCGGCGCAATCAGGAAACACATCATGCCCGGCCGGAAATCCGGCCGGGCATGATCGATTGCCTTGACTTACCGGAACGGCGGCGAGTACATCAACCCGCCTTCGGTCCAGAGCGCATTGGCAGAGCCTGCACGGGGAATACCGATCCCCTCTGGCGAGCCGTCGCCCATGTACTTGTCGTAAATTTCGCCGTAATTACCGACCTTCTTGATGATGTTGTAGGCCCAATCCTTGTCGAGGCCGAGACCCTTGCTCAGATCCCCTTCAACACCCAGGAATCGAGCGTGCTCGGGTGACGGCGGGTTTTTGCGCATCTCGTCGACGTTCTTGGAGTTGATTCCAAGCTCCTCAGCGCCGATCATTGCGAACACCACCCACCTGACCAACGACATCCACTGGGAATCGTTCTGGCGCACGGCGGGTGAAAGCGGCTCCTTGGAGATCGTCTCCGGAAGAATTACGTGATTATTAGGAGTCGGGAAGCCGGACTTGTCCGCCGCGAGACCGGATTTGTCGTTGGTGATCGCGTCGCAGCCGCCCTGCAGATAGGTCGTGTTACGCACGTTTTTGTCTTCGAACACCACTGGCTGCAAATCCAGATTATTGGCGCGGCTGAAGTCGGCGAGATTCAGCTCCGTGGTCGTACCGGTCAGCACGCATACAGTGGCGCCTTTCAAATCGAAAGCGCTGTTGATGCCGGAGTCCTTCGGTACCATGAAGCCCTGGCCGTCATAGAAATTTATCGCGGTAAAGTCCAGACCGAGCTGGGTATCGCGGAACGCCGTCCAGGTGGCGGTACGCGAGAGCATGTCGGACTCACCGTTGGCAAGGGCGGTGAAACGCACCGCGCTGGTCACGGACTGGAACACCACCTTGTTGGGATCGCCGAAGATGGCGGTGGCAACGGCGCGACACACGGAGACGTCGCTTCCGGACCAGGTGCCGTCGGCAGCCAGCTGATAGA
>QIDL01000039.1 GCA_003228415.1 Gammaproteobacteria bacterium
GCACGAATTTCTCGAAAAGTCAGCGATGCCGTTCCCTCGAGCGGAGCGAACTGCCGAACTTCGAGGTTCCCCGCTACGCTCCCCCTGAGTGCCATCTGGTCTGCAAAAATTACTGTATCCGGAAACACCCAGGGTTCCAGCGTGAGCTGTGCGCCACCGAAGGGGTAGTCGACCGAGAGGCACGCTGAGGCAGCTTCGAAACTTTCATCTGCAACAGACAAATCGAAACAAGCCCGTCCAAAGGCGACGTTGTTTGTCGAGCTGTTTGTCGAATAGTTTGACAAGCGTACAGTCACAGGCTCGGCCAATGCTGCCCGAAGCGTTCCAAACGGAGTATCGGCGGCCGTGAGAGATAGATCCAATACCTCTAAATCGATGCCCGCCTGATCTACGACGTAATGCAGATTGGTGTCGATCTGCAAATCACTTCGCGTGACCGACACCTGGAGAGCCGCCCGATCGATGTGGCCATCTATCGTTCCGCTCACGCGATTGACCAGGTTGTGATCATAGGAGAGATCGGCGAACAGATACTCCCCTTTGATCGATGCGCTGGCAATCTCGCCAAGCAAAACAACGCCGCCGCTGACACTCCCTCCCAGGCGCTCATCGATTGCAGCAAGCGGAAAAGCGTCGGCTTGCAGTTCTACATCAAGCATCCCATCAAATCCGATCGACCCCGCTATCTGAATCTCTGATCGAGGATCGGCAACGGTGCGAATCAAGCCATCATCGATTTGGATTCTGGACCCGGCCATTCGAGCATTCAGAGTACCGGTCAGCGCAACACCGTTGATCGCTGCCGCTTCGAGACTGCTGCGGAGTTCAATGTCGAGCCCTGCTTGCCAATCGATCGTACCTGTCACCACCAGCAACGCCAATTGGGCATCGAAGTTTGTCGTGTTCGCGTGTTCAACACGGCCTGAGTAGGTCAGGCGATCCAGACCACCCTCGCCACCGAAGTTGAAGTCGGCCGTACCGAGGGGATCGTTGAGTGCGCCGGCCAGCTCGAACCGATAGCCATCGAGAGACCCGTCCGCCTCCAGGTGGAGCTCCTCCAGCACGACACTCCGATCGATCCAGGCATCCAGGTTCAATCGGGAAGTATGGACTTCGAGTGCGAAAGGCATTCGTGTGTCCAGCGCATTGACCGCCGCGTTGACGGAGACACCTTCGGCGGCCAATTCCATCTTCAGGGTCGACCAGCTACCGCTGGTCGCAAGCTCAATGCGGTGGCCATCGAAAATAAACGTACTGCGACTCATCAGATCGCTGTCGCTCAGTGACAGCGAAGCTTCAAGCGAGCCCACCTCGATGTTGTTGAACCGCAACCCGGCCACCGCAGCAGTACCAATTTCAATGGCAACCGGCAATCGCAGTTGTCGTTGCGACGTTGTCGCCTCGCTTTCAGAGGGCAGAGTCTCGATCTCGATGTTCCCTGCCTCGAATGTTGCAAGACTGATCTTCAGAAAGTCGATGGAAGACCAGAGATTCGGGACAACACAGAGGTCGGTCGCCGCCACTTTAACCGTCGCCTGACGGTAGTGGACAGTCTCCGCGCAAAGGCGGGTCAACAACGATCCGCTGATGCCATCGACCGCGAGAGCCGGTGTCAGCAGGTCTTCAGCGCTTCGAATCAACCAGACGGTGCCAGCCGAACCCAACAGAAATCCGACACCCGATCCAATGAGCACCCCTCCCGCCAGCAGCACGACACCAAGGCGCAGCATCAGAGATCGGGGCCCATGGAGATGTGGATTCGAAACGAGTCGGCTCCTTCCCGGGGGAAGGCCAGATCCAGTCGAATGGGTCCGACCGGGGAATACCAACGGGCGCCGACACCAACGCTCCAGGGCAGGTTTTTCAGGAGTTCGCCGCTTCCCACATTACCTGCATCGACAAAGACCGCACCGGACCAGCGTTCTCGAAAACGCCAGTCCATCTCGACACTGCCCGTGAGCACCTTCTCTCCACCGAGGCTGCTACCTTCGGCGTCCAGCGGTCCCAATGACTGGTAGTCGTAACCGCGCACACTGTTATCGCCACCGGCGAAAAAACGCCAACTCGGTGGCACCTGCTCAAAATTGCTGGTGGACATCCAACCCGCCTCACCACGAACGAGCAAACGACCTCGTTCGCTCAGCGGCAAGATGGCCTTTCCGAATGTTCGAAAGCGCAGGAAGGTCGCATTCGAGGCCAGCGCCTTACTGGCCCCTGCCAGCTCTGCGCTGAGTCGAATTCCGCGGGTCGGGCGATAGGTCGCGTTGGAATCGCGAAAAGTCAGACCATAGCCTGGCACCACGACCTGCTCCTGCTGCCAATCCCCATCCTGCTGGAAGCGCTCTGCAACCCACTCGACGAACGGGGCCGACCTCCAGCGCCGGCCAAGATGTCGATTCTGACGGAATCCCAGTTTCCATCCATAGCTCTCCAACGCATCCGAGTTTTTGCGGCCCAGGCCTCCATAGAATGAGTACCAATCTCTCTGCGGGCGCGCACCGGGAATTCGATAGTCGAAGGTGATATTCTGTCTGACCCTGGACAGCTCGGAATCCAGCTCGAGTCGATGGCCGCGACGATTCAGACGCCGGTTGACAGCGTCCCCACTGACGATCAGTCCGGTATCCGTACCAAAGCCGACCCCGACTCCGTAGCGGATCCGTCTGCCTTCCTTCAAATCGAGAAAAACGTCTACCGTTTTGTCAGGGCGGATTTCGGTACGGACATCTACCGTGCTGAAGAAGTCGCCCCTTATCAGATCGTTGTGCAACTCGCGGATGCGACGCTGTTCAAACGGTGCCCCCGGTTCGAACTCGACGTAGCGCATCAACAATGCTGTCTCCAGCACATCGCCCTCGACGTGCAGCTCGCCGAATCGAAATCTCGATCCGCTATCGAGAACCAACGATACGTCCGCCAGATACCGGCTGCGCCGAACCCGTATCTCATTCGCGATCAGCGCGGCATCGAAAAACCCCAGCTCTCTGGCGGTCACCAACAGCTTGGTCTTCAAACGCTCATAGGCACCATGGTTGAGCTGACTGCCGCTGCGAATGTCTGTCCCGGCAATCAGACTCTGGAATTCCGCAAGGTCGACACCCTCGCCCTGCACTTCAATTCGAACCTCTCCGATGACCACGGGCTCGCCTG
>QIDL01000357.1 GCA_003228415.1 Gammaproteobacteria bacterium
CACTTTCGCAGTATTGAGGTGTCTCAGACCTTACAGGCTCACACGCCCGCACAAGGCAATGCCCGCCCGTCTGCATCACTCGATCAGCGCCGGAAGCGGGCCCGGGAGGGAAATACCCAGCTCATGAGTGCACAAACCCGGTCACCCGCCAATCTGCCCCGGACTGTGGCAATTGCAAGGCCAGCGCTGCCCGATCGGCGGGCGGCGTCCATAAAGCTGATGGGCATCGTTCTGGTCGCCACAACATTCGTGGTGGGATGCGCCACGGTGCCGCCCACACCGGCGGCACAGGCCATCACCCCGGACATGCTGCTGGAGGCCCGGCCGCTTGTGGGAGAGGGCGCGGCGATCTCCTTACCGGACATCGACGTTCTCGCGCTGGACACGGAGATGCTCGCGTTTCTGGATCGGTTTGTCGATGTAAAGCAATCTGACTATTCCAAGCTCCGTCAGCTCCTGTTTGCGATCATGGACGAGGGCAGCTTCGGCCTGGAATACGACAATCAGACGCGTACCGCCGCCGAGACGTTCCATCAGCGACGCGGCAATTGTCTCTCCTTCACCAACATGTTCGTCGCCATGGCGCGCCAGGTGGGGATCGACGCACGCTTCCAGGAAGTGGATATCCCGCCGGACTGGACGGTCGAGGGCGGTGCCTTCGTATTGAATCGCCACGTCAACGTGCTCGTGGACCTCGGATATCCAGGGAAACGCGTGGTGGACTTCAACATCGACGATTTTCGGACCAGTTACGACAAGCGACAGGTTCATGATCGGCGTGCCCTGGCACACTATTACAACAACATGGGTGTGGAGCGCATGCATGCGGGGGAAACCGTAGAGGCCTTGCTGTATTTTCGCAAAGCCATCGACAACGATCGCCGTTTCAGCCCCCCGTGGGGTAATCTCGGCACACTCTATCGCCGCAATGGGCGCCTGGCTTACGCCGAGGGGGCCTATTTACAGGCGCTGGACGCCAACCCCGTGGACCTGGTGGCGATGAGCAACCTGGCCGACTTGTACAAACAGCAGGGCGATGCGGAACGTGCCGCCGGGTATCGGCAACGCGTGGATGCCCACCGTATGCGCAATCCTTACTACCGGTACCGCCTGGCGCGCGAGGCATTCCTTGCCAGGGACTATGACGCCTCGATCGGGCATCTCGAGTATTCGGTGAAGAAAAAGAAAAATGAGGATACTTTCTATTTCCTGATGGGGATGAGCTATCTGAAAAAAGGCGATGAATCAGCGGCGCGCCAGTGGCTGGAGAAAGCGGAACGGGTGGCTGAGGATGATGACCTGCAACGCAATTACCACAGCAAACTGGAAATACTGCTTTCACGCGAAGAATAATGCGAAAGAGGCATCGCTCGGCCCGAATCTGACCCTCACCGACCAGAGCTACGCGGATTGCCAAATAGCCTTACCACTTGTCTAAACTGTGCCAATTCGTGTTCCCGCTGAGACTTGATATGCTATCTGTCACGGTTGCCGCTTTCAGACAGTCGAGCGATGTTTGCTTCAAAAAACCGTGAAGGTCAGCGTCAATCAGGCTTCGATTAGCATAAATAGCCAGGGGGTTCGAGCCTTGCCACAGCAGCAGGCGAAATGGTGCGATGTAATGCGCAGACCCATATCAATCGCGATGGTCCTCTCCGTTGTGATTCACCTCGCGCTCTTGATGGCTGCGGAATGGCTGCTCAGCGATACGGCGAATCCATCCATAACCAATACCGTGCTGCTTGTGAGTATCCAACCGCCACCGGCAAAGGAAGGATATTCCGCTGACGAGAAACACCTTGCCCCAGCGGCAACTAGCGAAGCCGCGATTCCCGCAAGGAACCGGGAGGTTGCCAGGGCCTCAGACCAACCATCGAAGTTTGCGCGCTCGACAAAATCGGTAGTCGCAGCCGAAATTCGTCCGAACAATCTGAATACAGCAACGGCTGCGACCAGTTCGGAGAAGCAAGCTGCAGTTGGCCGTGAGCAGGATGCTGACCAAATCGAAGTTGCTTCTTTAAGGGAGGACACTGTGGTCGCTCCTTCTGATGTCGTCACGACGGCTGCGGTAGCCGAGCCTGTCGTAAGCGGGCGCACATCGAAGAGCGTACGGCCAGCGTCCGTGCAGGCTCCACTATCGCCTAAGCAGGAGAAAATGCTGCAACGGAAGATCACGGCGTGGACCGAAAATCTCGATAAGCTGCCGGAGGCAGCTGCAGGTTTGACCTGGAGATACAAGGGCCAGGAGTATCTCGCGAAGTTCACACAGCTACCTGCGGAGGACGATACGGGCATGCAGCGCGTAATCGTCGAAGTCAGCATGGAGGAAAACGGCAAACGACTATCGACCCAACTGCGTATGAAGCGGCTGGCTTTTTCCAACTACGCGCAATTTGTCAACCGATGGGATCCCGATGTCCAGATCCATAACGACGAGCTGGACGGGCGCTTCCACTCCAATTCGGAGATCAACCTGACCTACAGCCGAAAAGTCAAACCATTGTTTCGCGGGAAGGTGACGACGACTGCCCGCAGAATAAATGTCACAAACACTCGTGGATACGTCCGGCGTGACCAGATCTTTTCCGGCGGCTTACAGACAGGCGCGAGAGTCATCCGGTTGCCGAAACATTTTCTTCCGTTTCCGGGTGAAGCAGAGGTGGCCGATGATCAGGTTCACCGTTTCGACCAGGATGCGCAGATCACGTTTTACGCCGACGGCAGCTACGATTGGCAGGCAATCGGATCGGAGTCTCCGCAGCAAAAGGCTGCCATATCGAAAGATGGCTCGTATCTCATCGCAGCCAGGAAGGTGAAGCTGCATGTCAAAGGCACGGTCAATGGAAAGGTGCTGGTCTACTCACCCGAGCGGATTGTCATTGACGGCGATCTCGTCTATGAACAGGATCCGGAGGAAGTGCCTGATGCCGATGATTATCTCGGACTGGTTTCGGATAAGTATGTCGACATAGCGCCTCCGGACGTTACAGGGCCGGGTGACCTTGTTATCAACGCCGCGATTTATGCCAGGCGCCGATTTGTGGTAAGAGGATATCGCTTCCGAAACGACGCGATGCTATACATTTACGGAAGTTTATGTGTCGGTTCATTGTCTGCGACCGAGCCCCGGTACTACACCAGGATCCG
>QIDL01000298.1 GCA_003228415.1 Gammaproteobacteria bacterium
GTAGGCTGGGGTGCATAGACCGCAGGTGAGCTGACTGTGTCGTACGGTGTCGCGGGGTGAGCCCGGGACTGATCCTTCAATCCCTCAGGACCAGGGGTTGCTCGTCCTCACACAGCTCGAAGCCGAGATGCTGATAGAAGGAAATTGCATCCTGATTTCCATCGAAGACAGTCAGCTTTAGGTAACGCCCACCCAGGCTCCTGGCGCGTTCCCGCACCGCCCGGAGTAAATCACGTCCCAGACCCGTGCCACGCAAACGGCTGGTGACATACAGATCCTGAACATAAACACCCGGTGTCCCCCGCCAGGTGGAGTACTCGTAGAAGAAAACGGCCAGTCCCACCGCCTGATCGCCTTTAAATGCCAGCATGGCTTCAAACCGGGGGTGATCGCCAAAGCCGAATTGTTCGAGGTCCTGCTCGGTTCCCCTGATTCTATCGAGTTTCCCGAGCGCTCCCGCCAGTTCCGTCAGGAGCCTGTGCATCACGGGCACATCTTCCACGGTCGCCAACCTGATTGAGATGCCGCTCATCGGCTTCAGAACGCGACCGAATCGTTGCCTTTGAGCGCCAGCCTGTCCCGGGCCTCACTCGCCGTAGCCGTCTCGAAGCCCAATTCGTCCAGAATACGGCGAATCTTCGCCACCTGCTCCGCATTGCTCCGCGCCAGGGCGCCCGGTGCAATGGTCAGGCTGTCTTCCAGGCCAACGCGCACGTTGCCTCCCAGGACAGCGCCCATGGTGGCCAGTCGCATCTGCATGCCCCCCGCACCCAGCACGGAAAACTCGTAAGCATCACCGAACAGGCGGTCCGCCCGGTTCTTCATCGCCAGGAGGTTTTCAGGTGAAGCCCCGATTCCACCCAGCACGCCCAGTACGAATTGCACGTAAAGAGGAGGCTGGACCAGCCCCTTGCTGAGGTAATAGGCCAGAGTTTCTATATGACCGATGTCGTAACATTCGAACTCAAAACGGGCTCCGTGGGCATCACCAAGATCACTCAGAATCAACTCGATGTCTTCGAAGCTGTTACGGAAAATCGTGTCACGGCTGGCATCCAGCAGTTTCGGCTCCCATTCATGTTTCCAGTCCCCGTAATGCTCTTTCAGGGGAAAAATACCGAAGTTCATGGAGCCCATATTCAGCGAACACATTTCGGTTTTCGCAGCGCGTGCCGGGGCCAGCCTCTGATCCAGGGACATCACCGAACTCCCACCGGTCGAGATATTCAGCACCGCATCGCAATGGGCCTTTATCTGTGGCAGAAACGCCATGAAATGCGCCGCATCGGCACTCGGAAATCCGCTCTCCGGATGCCGCGCATGGAGGTGAATAACAGCGGCGCCCGCGTGGGCTGCTGCAATGGATGACTGTGCAATTTCATCGGCTGTGACCGGCAGACAAGGACTCATCGTCGGTGTGTGAATCGAACCCGTAACCGCACAGCTAATGATGACTTTCCTGCCCATGGAATCTGCCCGCAATTGCAGTGAAACGGCCCGTCATTTTGACTTCAGGGCCTGTGCTATCATTCTCTGGCCTGGGTGTGAATAATGCAAATGCGGCAAGCAAATTGGCCCGGGCACGTTGCCCTCATTAATTGTTCGGGGCAGGCAGAACACCCGAATTACGCCGGGCTGCAGACCCGCCCGTGGAACAAGCAGTGGACTGGAGCCCAGAGCAAAACTCACGACTTTTCTATCAGACCCGCCAGCGGCGCCCACTGCTGGACCGGGCCGAAGGTATCTACCTGTGGGATATCAAGGGCAAGCGCTACCTGGACGCCGCCAGTGGCGCCATGGTTTCCAATATCGGGCACAGCAATCCGCGCGTCATCGAAGCCATGCGGCGGCAAATGGAACGTTCGACATTCGGCTACCGGCTGCATTTCGAAAACGAACCCGCGGAACGGCTTGCTGCCGTCATTGCATCCATGAGCCCGGTGGGACACGAGAAAGTATTCTTTGTTTCCGGTGGGTCCGAGGCGGTAGAAAGTTGCCTGAAGCTGGCCCGGCAAAAAGCCGTCGCCACAGGCCAGGGCGAAAGATGGCAGGTCATCTCACTGTCGCCGTCCTACCATGGTTCCACGCTCGGCGCACTGGCGCTAACCGGCTACCGGCCATTGACCGAGCCTTTCCTGCCCATGCTGCGCCGCATGCCGAAAATTCCTGCGCCCCGCTGTTACCTGGACCGGGACGATCTCAGCGCGGAGGAACGTGGCTTGCGCTACGCTGAATTGCTGCGGCAGAAAATCATCGAACTGGGTCCGAAAACGGTGCTGGCTTTTATAATGGAACCTGTTGGCGGGGCTTCGACCGGCGCGCTGGTCGCACCTGATGCCTATTACGGCCGGATACGCGAAATCTGTGACCAGTTCGGCGTGCTGTTGATTTACGACGAAGTCATGTCAGGCGTTGGCCGAACGGGGAAATTCCTGGCCGCCGAACACTGGAACATCAGGCCGGATATTATTGCGCTGGCGAAGGGTTTTGGCGCCGGCTACGCACCGCTCGGCGCCATGATCGCGCATGACGATATCGTCAACGCCGTTCTCGACGACGGCGGCTTCCAGCATGGCCATACCTATGCCGGTAACCCGCTCTGCTGTGCAGCCGGGCTGGCGGTGGTGCAGGAAATCATCGAAAACGACCTGATGGTTCACACCCAGCAGGTCGGCATGCTGCTCAAGGCGGAGTTGGAACAGTTGATGAACCGCTACCCCTTTATCGGTGACGTTCGCGGCAAGGGCCTGCTGCTCGCTTTTGAAATCGTGGCGGACCGGGAGACCATGGAGCCGTTGCCGCCAGACTGGATGGTTTATCACAAACTGGTGGAATATGCCTACCGGCGAGGCCTGATCATTTACTCACGGCGAACCCGCAATGGTATCGCCGGCGATCACTTCATGATTTGTCCGCCGATGATCACGACACAGGATCAGATCGCTGAGATTCTCGAACCCCTCAAGGCGAGTCTGGATGAATTGGCTGCAGAGCTAAAACTCCCCATGGGGCGGAACGCTCCGTGAAGGTCGTCTATTCCGAACAGCAAAAGCGCCATTACCCGAAGCAATTCCTGGTCAATGGCATCATGCAGCAAAACCCGGAAATGCCGGAGCGTTGCGACCACCTTCTGGCGGCT
>QIDL01000384.1 GCA_003228415.1 Gammaproteobacteria bacterium
TTGCCGTCCGCTCCATGGTGTCGGACCGCCCCACCAGCCCATTTCCGATTGGCCGGCTTCGCCGTTGTTGCCGTGGCTGTGAAGATGGCCGTGCGCACTGCCCGGCTCAGCGCGGGTGTCATCGGTATCAGGCTCGCCCGTCGACTGTGCTTCAAGATCGTTGAGCGAAACCTCGGGCTGGTTGTCGACGATGGATTTAGCCAGACCGAAGCGAAAGCTCCGGTGTGCCACCACGGTCGCTCCATACTCTGTGACGAAGCGCCGTGCGCCTCCGAAGTGATCGGGGTGCGAGTGGGTGATGAGCACGGTGTGGATGTCTTTGGGCCTGAGGTCCGCCTGCCGCAACCGATCTTGAATCGCCTGCCAGGTGAACGGACCCGGCAGACCCGGGTCGATCACAGCAGCGCCGTTTTCATCGAGCAGCGCATACATATTGACGTGGCCGAGTCCGGGCATGCGGATCGGCAACTGCATTCGCAACACACTCGGCGCCACCTCGGTGACCAGAGTGTCGGCAGATTCCTGTTCCTGTCGATGTGCCATACCTCATCCTAACAGGGCAATTCCGTTGAGCTGTGCATCATTGGGGCGAACCGGGGATCTCCCTGACTCGCACCATGCGGAAGTCGACCGGGTGAGATTCGCTTTGCAGGGCAATGAATCCACTACTGAGCAGGGCGAGTGCTGTAGCCTGCTGGTGCAATCCCCCGTCGCTCAACCGAGGTTCACTGTATTCGAGCACGATCTCGCCATTAACGATGTGAGTGATTTTTTTGCTGCCGTGGACGATCATCTCGGCACGCACCCACTGATCTCCAGCGAACGTTTTCGAGGAGGATGGCAGGCAATGCGGTGTGAAGAGCGTTCCTCGATACACTACGTCGGTGCCCGGCGTACACAGGTTGCCGGTGGGCCGGGGTTTTCCGTCACTCAACCCACCCAGGAACTGCGCCTCCACCGATACCGGAAAGTCCTGATTCAAGGTCATGGTTTCGGGGGCTTGCGAGTGCAGCATCACGCCGCTGTTGCGGATTGCCCAGTCGGCGCCGCCCTCGAGTTGTTCACCGACAAAGCGATATTCGATCAGCAGGTGGTAGTTGGAAAAAGGTTCCCTGTAGAAGAGATGACCGAACTGGTTGTCGAAGCGCTCGTAGTTATCGTACCGAACCTCGAGCAGGCCATCTTCCACCCGGAAAGTGTTGCCGAAGTTCTCGCCAAGCGCATGTCCAGTGATCTTCGGTGTCCAACCGCTCAAGTCTTTGCCGTTGAAAAGATCGATCCAGCCGTCGTTGGCCAGAGTCGGGCGGGCCAGCGTCCCTCCTGTGAACAGGATGAAGAAGACGGAGGAAATCCAGAGTTTCTGCATGGGTGGACTACTGTTGGATCGGAGGTGGCCTGGGGTTGGATCGGGGTTGGTTACCGAAGAGGCACCCACCATCACACACCGTGGAACGGAACTCAATGATGAGGGTAATCCCGCACTGCTGAGGGAAGGGTTCTGGCTGATATCGGTGATTCCCTGTTTGGTGCTGGCCGAGTACTCTTCTGGTTGGATATGAGGGCACAGAACCATGAGTGAAATACTCTATGAAGTGAGCGATCCGGTTGCGTTGATCACACTGAATCGACCCGAACGCATGAATGCCATGACAGATTCTCTGTTTCGCGATTTTCGAGCCGCCATCGACAGCGCGGCTGTCGATCCGGCAGTGGTGGGTATAGTCGTGACGGGCACCGGGCGCGCGTTCTCCGCGGGTCTCGACACGGATGGACTGGTGGCGATTGCAGAGTCCGGCACTGCCGACAGCGGCGCCTCCCGGCAAGGCCGCGGGGGTCTTTTTTCCTATCTTACCGAAGTGCCGAAGCCGGTCATTGCGGCGGTCAACGGCGCGGCTGCGGGTGGCGGCTATGTGTTGGCTACCATGTGTGACATTCGTATCGGCGGCCCGGCTGCGCGCTTCACCACCGTGTTTTCCAAGAGAGGCCTGGTTGCCGAACACGGTGTCTCCTGGACCACGCCGCGCCTGGTTGGCATAGGCCGCGCACTCGATCTGCTCTGGACCTCGAGAATGATTGATGCCGAGGAGGCATACCGGATCGGTCTGCTCGAATTTCTCGTTGATGATCCTGTCGAGGAAGCAAAGCGTTACGTTCAGGAGCTGGCGAATACCGTCTCACCAACCACGATGGCCGATACCAAGCGCATGGTCTGGGATCACGCCGGCCTTGATATCGACACATCGCTGGATGATGCGGTGGATGTGGTTGGCGCGCAATTCGGCAGGCCCGACATCGCCGAGGGGGTGAATTCGTTTCTGGAAAAAAGACTGCCGGTTTTTCCGCGATTGGGTTCGGCAGACGCACATCCTCCTCACCCGGGACGGCGGAAACCGGCCTAGCTTTACGCCGGCCAGCCCGAGTTCCACCGCTTCCCGCTTGGTCTTCGCTCCGCTGGCATGTGAGCATTGAACTCAAGCCTGACGCCACCAGGCAACGCCGTTGTCGTCCTCTTCGACGGCCAGCATGCGTCTCTCCAGCGCGCAGTGAAGATGCGCCAGTGCTTCGCCGGTTGCGGGGAAGTAGCTGTACTCGTCGATGCTGCTCTTGAACAGCGCCGGGAAAACGTCCACCGCCCGCTTCGGTTCGCTGCAGAGATCGTAGAGTTTTTCCAATGCCACCTCGTGCCAGTCGATCAGTTCTGTCAGTCTTTCATGTACCCCCTCATAGAGGTTCTGATGTGCGGGCAGAACCAGCAGATTGGGCGGCAACAGCTCTCGAAATCGACCGCACGAGGATAACCAGTCGCGCAACGGGTTGGCATAAGGTTCTGAAGGTTGCACGCTGACGTTAGGGGTGATTTTCGGCAGCAGCTGATCGCCGCCGATGATGACCTTCAACTCCGGACAATACAGACACACATGCTCAGGTGCGTGGCCGCCGCCGATGACGGCCCGCCACTCCCGGCCGTCGATGTCCAGATACTGCCCATCGCTGATACGACGGTACCCGGCCGGCAGGGGGGCGATGCTGGCACCGAAGTGACCGAATCGTTCGCGGTATCGGTCCAGCCGCGCCTCGGTAAATCCGGCGCGACGATAGAAGCGGATGGCGTCTTCCGGGACATCCGATGGTCCATCG
>QIDL01000554.1 GCA_003228415.1 Gammaproteobacteria bacterium
CCGGAGTTTTTCCGTATCAATTTTTCACGCTGCATCCTCTGCGGGATGTGCGAGGAAGCGTGCCCCACGTATGCCATTCAACTCACGCCGGATTTTGAGCTCTGCGAATACGACCGTAACAATCTGGTTTATGAAAAGGAGCATCTGTTGATCAATGGCGTTGGCAAATATCCCGACTACAGCTTCTGGCAGGTGGCGGGCAAAGCGATAGCCGGAAAAAACAAAGGAGATGCACAGAATGAGGCGGCGCCGGTGGACGTGCACAGCCTGCTGCCATAACCGGAGAAGAGACCCCGATAGAGACCGGAAAAGAAACTGGAAAAGAAACCGAGTGAGCGAGATGACCTACAACGATAAACCAGAGACAGCTGGACGCTAGCATGGAGACAGTACTGTTCTACATTGCGGCCGGCATTGCACTCACATCAACGGTATTGGTCATTTCCCGCACCAATGCTTCTCACGCGCTCATTTACCTGATCGTGTCGCTGCTGGCGATCGCGGTGATCTTCTACCTTCTCGGTGCCCCCTTTGCTGCGGCATTGGAGATTGTCATCTACGCCGGGGCAATCATGGTGCTGTTCCTGTTCGTGGTGATGATGCTGAATTTCGGACCGAGCCAGACTGCCCAGGAAAGGCGCTGGCTCGAGCCTCGGATGTGGATCGGACCCGTCATCCTGACGCTGGTTCTATTTTTCGAGATGCTCTACGTGCTGGCGGGAACCTCGGTTGTCACCACGGGTGAAGCCGTGACGGCTAAGGAGGTAGGTGTGAAGCTGTTCGGACCGTATCTGCTCGGCGTCGAACTGGCAGGGTTTCTGTTGCTTGCTGCGCTGGTCGGGACCTGGCACCTCGGGCGCCGCTACATGGGCTCACGCAGGGAGGAGGGCGACTGATGGAAACCGCCATTGCGATACCCATCGAGCACGTGCTGGTTCTGGCGGCGGCGCTGTTTCTGATCGGTCTCACCGGTGTGCTGGTGCGGCGCAATGTCCTGTTCATGCTCATGTCTCTGGAGATCATGATGAATGCCAGTGGCCTGGCGTTTGTGGTTGCCGGTGCACGCTGGGCCGAAGCTGACGGGCAGATCATGTATATGTTCGTGCTTTCCCTGGCGGCGGCGGAAGTCGCCGTTGGGCTCGGTCTCGTTTTGCAACTGGAACGTCGCTATCGAAATCTCGATATCGATGCCGCCAGCGAGTTGAAGGGTTAGTCGTGGAGCTGCTATGGCTGATCCCGGCACTGCCCCTCGGCGGGTTTCTGATTCTGCTGCTGACTGAGGGTCGGTTGGGAAATGGGATAGTGGCCCTGGTCGGTGCCGGGTCGGTGGGTCTTGCTGCATTGACGGCGCTTGTCGTCGGCAGCGCGTTTCTCGATGCGGGCGGCGAACCCTTCTCACAACTACTCTGGGCATGGATAAACGTCGATGGCTTCGCGCCTTCGTTCACGCTGTACCTGGACGGACTGTCGCTGGTCATGGTGGGGGTCATCACCGGAGTAGGTTTCCTCATCCATCTCTACGCTACCGGTTACATGGCCGAAGAGGATGGCTACAGCCGCTTTTTCGCCTATATGAACCTGTTCGTGTTCGCGATGCTGATGCTGGTGCTCGGAGACAATCTGCTGGTGCTGTATCTGGGCTGGGAAGGCGTCGGTCTGTGCAGCTATCTGCTCATCGGATTTTTTCATACCAGCGCGGAGAACGGCTACGCGGCACGCAAGGCGTTCGTCGTCACCCGGGTGGGCGACACGGCGATGGCCATTGGGCTGTTTTTGCTGTTTCGCGAGCTTGGCTCGCTGGAGATACAGGTGGTGCTCGATCGCGCGCAAAGCACCTGGCCGGACGGCGGAACGCTTGCGACAGCCGTGGCGCTGCTGCTGCTCGGCGGTGCCGTGGGCAAGTCGGCCCAGGTGCCACTGCAGACCTGGCTACCTGACGCCATGGCCGGACCTACCCCGGTAAGCGCACTCATTCATGCGGCCACCATGGTGACCGCAGGCGTGTATCTCATCGCACGGATGCACGACCTCTACCTGCTGTCACCAACCGCTCAGTATGCGGTTGCCGCGGTCGGCGCGGTGACCCTGGTGATATCTGCCTTCACCGCGCTCACCCAGACAGACCTCAAACGGATCCTGGCTTATTCCACGATGAGTCAGATTGGCTACATGTTCCTGGCTCTCGGTGTCGGTGCCTGGTCGGCGGCAATCTTTCACCTGATGACCCATGCGTTCTTCAAGGCGCTGCTGTTTCTTGCCGCCGGTTCGGTGATAGCGTCCTTACACCATGAACAGGACGTGCGGCGGATGGGGGGCTTGTGGCGGTCGCTGCCGATACCTTTCTGGAGCATGGTCATCGGCGGCGCCGCCCTCGCGGCTCTGCCGCTGACTTCCGGGTTCTACAGCAAAGACCTCATTCTGTTGGCCAGCTGGGATCACGCGGATGGAATCTGGTTCTGGGGTCTGGCTGCCCTGGCTGCCTTCGTCACTGCCCTGTACACCACGCGGATGATACTTCTGGTGTTTTTCGGTCCTCTCCAGACCCAACCGCGGGACGAGAGCGGCCCGAACATGTGGGGACCCCTGGTGATTCTCGCGCTGCTGGCGCTAGGCGGCGGCTGGTTTGGACTGGCGCCTGTTGCGCAGGTGTTGCCGGATGCCGGACTGAATGGCGCTGAACACGATACGGTGATCGTCTGGATCACAGCACTGATTCCGATACTCGGAGTTGTCACGGGCTATCTCATATTCGGTAGCCGCCAGATAAAGATCGAAGGGCTGCTTGAATCCCAGTTTGCCCGGAGTCTCGGACGATTCTGGTACAGCGGTTGGGGATTCGACGCCGTTTATGATTGGCTGCTGGTCCGCCCCTTCGTGCGCCTCGCCGAAGCCAACAAGAGCGATGTGGTGGATCTTCTGTATCGAGGTACGGCGGCGCTGGCATCCGGACTCCATCGGCTGTTGCTGAAGACCCAGACCGGCCAGTTGCGCTGGTATGCGGCCAGCATGGCGTTTGGTATCGCGCTGGTGCTGTTCATCGTCCTGGAGGTGGTATGAGTCTGCTGGTTCTCATAGGACTGGTGCTGCTTGGTGGCCTGGTGGGTTGGTTTGCCGAGCGATTCAATCCGCGAGC
>QIDL01000007.1 GCA_003228415.1 Gammaproteobacteria bacterium
CCACCGCCGACGACTGAAGTGGGATTCGGTGCGCGCTGACAACCATGCTGTCGATGACATCACCCTGGTCGTCTGCGTGAGCGGCAGCAGCGGCGATTAGATAAAAAGCCGTAGCGACGGCTATCAACCACGGCGGTGGCCGCAATGAAGGTGGCTTGGACATGATCCCTCCGAACCGCGCAACCCCGCGCGACAGGTGAAAAAAGGCAGGGATTCGACACGCCAGGTGGACGATTCCCCGATGGATCACCAAGCCGGTCTCCGGGCTGACGAGTGGGACTGATCCCTGCCGAATCGCCTTCCCACGTCTAACGCAGTGGCTTGGGTCCAGAGTCGTTATCCGGGCCCATGGATTCGGCTGACACTCGATCACCGTTGCGGGGGCAGCGCGGGAGTTTTCGAAACGTCGCTTCGAAGCACCCAACTTCCCGTTATCCCGATGCGAAGCATTGGGAACACTCAGTGAGGGCGGCAATGTAGCCGCACCTCAGCTCGAGTTCAAGTGAGGTTTCTCAAGTCATGTCCCGGATGCGCGGTGAGTGAAATCCAACCGAATCCTAGATCCTATGATTGGTCGTCATCCATTATCGCCACCGCTCTCGTCCATCCTGCAGATGCGCCACGAATCTTCATCGGGAAACAGGCCACGGTAAATCCTGAACCAGGCATCGGTACCCGTGACCCGAACGCCACGTTCGAGCAGGTACATGGTGGCTTCGTAGCCCATGCCACAACCGGTCTGCACGTAGTGGTCCTGACCGTAAGCCGCACCGGCGCTGGTATTCCCCAGCACGATTTCGAGCGGTGCGAGCTCGTGTTCGACACGATCGAGTTCTGCTTCCACATCCGCTGCGGAGACCACATAGCCATCGTCGAAGTGCCGGAAATCAAGTTTCACCCCCGGATTGAAGCACCACTCGAGCGGCACTTCGTCGATGGTGATCGCCCGTTCGCCACGATTCATGGTTGAGTGAAAGTGATATGGGGCATCCAGGTGAGTGCCGTTGTGGGTGCTGAGTTTGACCCGCTCCACCGCCCAGCCTTCGCCATCCGGCAGGTCCTCGGGTTCCAGGCCGGCAAAGAAGGCCGTGACCTGTTGCGGAGTGTCCTCATGGTTGAAGTAGGTGATCTCCGGTTGCATACCCGGCGGATCGGAAATCACATCATTCTCGAGGAAGATGGAGAGATCGACGATGGTGCGGCTCATGGGTAGTTCCTCCGTTGAGTGATGCGGTTGGATTCAGGTCGAAAGATAGCCTCCATCCACAGGCAGTGACGCACCGGTGATGTAGCCCGCATCATCTGAGAGCAGGAACGCGACGGTAGCACCGTATTCTTCCTTGATACGACCTGCCCGATGGATGGGCAGCCAGGCTTTCGGACGCGGAAGAGTGGCCGGCGGCGTGGTGGCACGTTCGCGATCTTCCCCGGCGTGTTTGCCGAGATTGGTTTCATCGACCGCCGCGGGCTGGATGACGTTGGCTCGAATTCCCTGGGCTCCGTAATCCACGGCTATCTGTTTCGCAAGCCCGATCACACCGTGTTTGGACACGGTATAAGAGGCCGCGGCCCCCCCAGCGCCAACCACCGATCCGGCGATCGAAGAGGTAATCACAATGGCGCCACTACCTGCATCAATCATGTACGGAATCGCATGTTTCGCACAGAGAAATACACCGGTTAAATTCACCCCCAGGACAAATTGCCAGTCTTCCAGCGTTGTCTGATGTATCCAACCGCGCCCGGCAGTACCGGCATTTGCCACCAGGCCATGAAGGGAGCCAAAGGCCGCTACGCTAGTCTCCACCATGGCAGACACCTGAACCTCATCGGCAACATCGCAGGCAATGGAGATTGCGGTTCCTCCAGCTTCTCGAACTTCGGCCACCACCGCTTCGGCCAACTGCGGCCGGATATCGGCAATGGCGACCAGCCCGCCTTCCTCGGCGATTCTCAATACCGCACCGCGGCCGATACCGCTGCCGCCACCGGTGACGATGACAGGCTTGCCTTCCAGTCGTTTCATGCCGCCTTCCCCTTCAGATCAGCCGCCTGAGTTATAGGACATCTGCAGGTAGTACTGACGCCCGATTGCGTTGTGGTACTCCTGAGGATAAAAGGGCCATGAATCGGTTTCGTCGGCCTTCGGACCCTCGTTGGTAAGATTGTTGACCCCGAGCTGCAATCGGAAGTTGTCATTCGTCCAATAACCGGACAGATTCGCCGTCGTCCAGGAAGCGATTGTCAGCTTCGGAATGTCGGGATCCGACCGATCAAAGAGATCGTTGTTCAACCCGTTCATAGAGTCGATGTAGTTGATCCATAGCGTGCTGCCCCAATGACCCAGCGTCCAGTTGGTCGTGAACTGGACCCGCCACTCCGGCACTCGGCCGTCTCTCATCAGGTCAACCGTATCGCTGGTGACATCAAACTGGTTGTCCCACTTCAACAGGTAGGTGCTGCGTATGCGGAAGTCGTAGATACCGGCCCGATCAGTTGAGAGGTTGTAGCCGAGAGCCAGGTCGAGTCCCCGAGTTTCCTGAAAGGTCAGATTCCGGGCAACCGCATCGACCGCCTCAGCTTCCATGCTGACAGGATTCCGGGTAATCAGACTTTCGTACTGGTCTGGATTGTTGACGATGGCCTGCGCGGAGAGATCGTTGACAATGTCTTCGATCTCAACATTCCAGAAATCGAGCGAGGCATCGAATCCGGCCATCTGGAAAACCATACCAATGTTGTAGTTCTCACCTTGTTCGGCGTCGAGGTCAATGTTAGGACCAACGGTGACATCGACAAAGGTCTCACCGCGACAGGGCGCGAAATTGTCATCGCCGATGACACCACCCGCCGCCGTACAACCCACCGGGTCGGTAACCTGGCTGAATGCCACCGTCGGATCGCCGTAAACGCGCTGAAGATCGGGCGCTCGGAAGGTCTGCGCCCAGCTGGCTCGAAACATCAGGCTGTCGATGGGCCGCCATTGAACACCAATCATTGGCGCCAGGTTGTCGCCGAAATCGTTGTAGTCGTCATAACGAAGTGCCACCTGAATCTCCACGGATTCGACAACCGGGAACAGAAACTCGGTATACACCGCATTGTAGTCTCGAGAACCCCGACCCGAAGAG
>QIDL01000447.1 GCA_003228415.1 Gammaproteobacteria bacterium
CGGTGCAATTCTGATTCTAGCCCTGATTCCAGCGTTGCAGAAACTGATCGACAAAAAGCGCCTTCTGGTAGGTACGCTTTTCCTGCTGCTGATCGATGGTATAACCCTGGTGACGCTGCGTTTCATGGGCGTGTTGCCGGACAACGGGGATCCGCTGCTGCTGGTTCTGCTGGTAGGCAACGCGGTTTTCAGGTCGGGATTGGGCGCGGTAACCATCATCATGTTCATTTCGATGCTGGCGGACCTGCTTGATGCCCAGGAGCTCAATACCGGTAGAAGACAGGAAGGCGTTTTCATGTCGGCGATCAGCTTTTCGGCCAAGGCCACATCGGGAGTCGGTTTGCTGATCGTTGGACTGCTGCTGGAAAATGTCATCGGATTTCCCGAAGGGGGAAGCGGCGCCTCGGCGGCTCAATTGGATGCGGATACGGTTTTTCGATTGGGTCTGGTTGACAGTATCATCGTGCCGATTTTCTATGTGATTCCGTTTACGATGCTCGCCCGCGGATACACGTTGACACGAGAGAAGCTCGAGCACATTCAGCAGCAACTGTCGTTGGTTCGCTCACGCGAGCCGAGCGAGCAGGGTAAACCAGGGTAAATAGTGCCGGTACGATTGGCTGCGGTTACCAACTCGGCTTTTCCAACTTACCGGGTCGAGGTGCATAATAGGCCGATCCCGGCGCCCGTCTGCGTCGTTTCGTCACCATTTGCCAACTATTGGAGGGGACCATGTCTGATATCGAAAATGCTCTCGAGACGCTCACCGCAAGAATCGGTGAATCGAATTCACCGAGCGAGTGGTTCGAAATCACCCAGGAGCGGATCAATGATTTTGCCGACGTCACAATGGATCATCAGTGGATCCACGTCGACCCGGAGCGGGCCAAGGCGGGACCGTTCGGTACTGCCATCGCCCATGGACAACTCAGTCTCTCCATCATGAATTTTCTGCCGCGCAAAGACACCACCGAGAAACTGCCGCAACTGCCAGGCCAGAAGCTCACCATCAACTACGGCTTCGATCGAGTTCGGTTTCCGTCACCGATACCCGTCGGGTCGATGGTACGAACCACCAGCACCTTAAAACGTGCCGAGATCAAAGGCACGATGATCGAGACCATGAATGAAGTGGTGCTCGAAGTGCAGGGTTCCGAGAAACCCGCGGTGGTTGCAGAGAGCGTCGGCCGATTGGTGTTTTAGTCCAATGATCCGGCTGATCCGTAGCTGATGGATATTCGACCTTTCGACAAGAAGCGGGATCTCAGGGCCGTTGAGCGGATCTGGTATGAAGTCGGCTGGGTGGAAAATCCCGCCGAGGCTTCTCATGTTGAAGAGTTCCTGGATGCAGGGAACTGCATCGTCGGCTGTCTGAACGATTCGGCGGAGTGTGCGGTGGTCACCGTTCCCGGCTCGATCTGTTATCTGGAGCAGGAATTACCGCTGTGTGCGGTAACCGGAGTGACCACCAGCCGTATTGCCCGTAAGCAGGGGTTTGCCCGAGTCATGACCGCGTTGCAGCTTGCCGACGCCGCGACTCAGGGAGCCGCAGTGGCCGCGTTGGGGATGTTTGATCAGGGATTCTACGATCAGGTGGGATTTGGTACCGGTGCCTACGAGCATACGATTCGGTTTGATCCGTCGACCTTGCTGGTGGATCGGAAGTTCCGTGTCCCGAGCCGAATTCACAAAGACGATTGGCCGCAGGTTCATGCCGCGATGGTTGGCAGGCTCAAACATCATGGGGCCTGCACCCTGAGTCCCTCGAAAATGATGAAGGCAGAATTGTCCTGGGGAGAGAACTGTTTCGGGCTGGGCTACTATGAAGGCGAGCGACTCACCCACTTTTTCTGGTCCGAGACCAAAGGGGAAAACGGACCCTACACCATTACCCACATGGCTTATCGAACGGTGGATGAGTTGCTCGAGCTTCTGGCACTCATCAAGTCCCATGGCGATCAGATATCCAGTGTCAGCATGCAGGAACCACCACACGTACAGCTGCAGATGTTGTTGAAGCAACCCTTCCGCAACAGACGTAACACGAAGCGGTCGACGTTTGAGAATGCCCATAGTTCGTCGGCCTGGTTCCAGATCCGAATTCTCGATCTGCATGCTTGTGTCGAGGCGCGGCATTGGCACGGACCCGCCTTTCGGTTCAATCTTCGATTGACCGATCCGGCTGCCGACTTTCTGCCGGATGATGGGTGGCAGGGCGTTGGCGGTGACTTCACGATCGCCATTGGCGAACGATCCGGCGTATCGGAAGGCTTCAGCGAGGGACTGCCGTTGCTCGAGACCAACGTGAATACGTTTACTCGGCTGTTTTTCGGTATTGTCAGAGCCTCGCAGATGGCAGCGAGCGATGGACTGCTGATACCACCGGCGCTGATCGATGACCTCGAGGCGGCTTTTTGTCTGCCCAGGATGAGCACCTCGTGGGAGTTCTAGTCGAACGGTTGGAGGTCGATTCGATTTCTGTTGAAATTCGACGTAATCGACGGCGCAAGACCCGAATCGGGCTTGGCTTCGACCCGTCGGGGATGGTCATTCTCGATGCCCCCGTGGATGCCACAACAGAAGAGCTGCTATTGGTGGTGACAGAACACGGTCGTTGGCTGCGCCATCGGCTGGCAAGCGTCCGCGAGGATGCTGCCTGTGTCGGCTCGCCGCAGTACGATTCTGGTGAATTGCTGCAATATCTGGGCAACGCTTATGAACTCGATGTCGTCAGCGGTGAAACTCGGGTTACCCGGCGCGAAAAGGAAGCGCAGTTGCGTCTGTTTCACGACGTGCGCGGTATTGTCGGCTACATCACGGTCAGTGTGCCCAAGCCGGATCACGCCTCTGTGAAGCAGACGCTCAATCGCTGGTATGAGGGTGAAGCAAAGCGCCTGTTTGCTCGCAGTGTCCAACGCTGGCGAGAGTTGCCGTGGGTGTCAGAGTGGACGCCCGACTGGCGGGTCCGGTTCATGAGGAGCCAGTGGGGCAGTTGTTCCGTGTCGGGGCGGATCGCCTTGAATACTCATCTGGTAAAAGTGCCGGAGCGACTCATTGACTACGTGGTGCTCCACGAGTTGTGTCACCTCCGACATCATGACCACAGCTGGCGATTTTATGGCTTG